>CANHUD010000029.1 GCA_947463665.1 Sphingobacteriales bacterium | reverse complement strand
GGTTCCTTTTTTAATTCCCGGACAAGGAATGATTTAACCGCCTGCAGATCAATTTTAAGACTGTCGATCAGCCGGTGATTCAGGTAAACCTGGTAATTGCTGGAATTTATAACCAGATTTTTCACTCCAAATTTTTCTTCCGCCAGTTTGAATGCAGAAAATCCTGAAGCACTGCGACGACCACCGGGAAGATTATGTTCCGCATTGTACTCCGGCACATGTGCCACCCCATGATCTGCGGTTAGAAATACCGTATAATTTTTACCAAACCGGGAATCGAGGAATTTAAAGAAAGTCGCCAGCTCTTTGTCTAACCGCAGGTAGTTATCTTCAATCTCTATCGAATTGGGACCATACTGGTGCCCGATATAATCCGGAGAGGATAAGCTAACAGCCAGAAGATCCGGTACCTCATCAGCTCCCATCTGCTCCGATAAAATAGCCTGTTTGGCAAATTCCAGCGTTAGCGTATTTCCATGGGGAGTAGCGGCTACTGCTCCGTAATTTTTTCCAATATAGGATTCAAGCTGGTGGGGAAATACCGGCCTGGCAGCTCCCGGCATTTTTCCTTCGTACGATTTATCATCGGCATCGCTGTTTACGTATGTATCGATCGGATACATGGTATTCCAGTTCAGCTTGTATAAGGAATCGGGCATTTTTCGCGTATTGAACCGGTTTACCCAATCCGGAAGCGACTTCATATAATACGTGCTGCTCACCCAGTTCCCGTTCTGGCTATCGTACCAGTATGCAGCATTGGCCGAATGCCCTGCGGGCAGAATGCCACCCCGATCTTTTATTGCAATGCCAATAACCTTAGCCCGATAGTTGGTTGCAATCCGGAGTTCATCTGAAACCGTTGTCACTTTCATGTTCCGGGGCGACATTGGCTCTGCCTTTGAACTTCCGCCCAGCACCTGTACGGATGGGTCTTCGGCACAATAAACGGTTTTACCGGTCTGCGGATCATACCATTCGTTGCTGTAAATTCCGCTAAGTCCGGGAGTAGTTCCGGTGTAAACAACGGAATGTCCACAGGCGGTTACCGTTTGTGCATAAGGAATCAGCGCATTTTCGCAGGTAAATCCTTCCCGTAACATTCTTCGGAAACCATCGTTTCCATATCGATCAGCATATCTGTGCAAAAAATCCCAGCGCATCTGGTCGACCATTATACCAACAACCAATCGCGGACGGCTGGCTACGGAAGCAGTTGATTGCGCAGTTGTAAACAGGCTGTTCAACATCAGAAAGGCAAAAAAGACGTTTTTTTTCATAATTAACCATGTTTTACGGGGAAGATGGCCGAAGAGACAGAGCGGCATTTCTTTAAATGCCGTATTTTTGCAAACGCAATATAAACGATTAAAATCGTCGATCATGGCAGATATTTTTGAAAAATTTCTTAAGAATCAGGGACCTCTCGGGCAGCATAGAAAACGTGCGCATGGCTATTTTGCTTTCCCGAAACTCGTTGGCGAGATCGGAAACCGCATGGAATTCCGGGGTAAGGAAAAGATTGTGTGGAGCCTGAACAATTATCTCGGCCTGGCCAATCATCCTGAAATCCGTAAGGCGGATGCCGATGCTGCTGCCCAGTATGGACTGGCATTGCCGATGGGCGCCCGCATGATGAGTGGCAACAGCGATCTTCATGAGCAGCTGGAAGCAGAACTGGCAGCCTTTGAAGGAAAAGAAGATGCCATCCTGTTCAATTTCGGCTATCAGGGAATGGTGAGTCTAATCGACGTTTTGTGTGGAAGGCATGATGTGATCGTGTACGATGCCGAAAGCCATGCCTGCATCATTGACGGTGTTCGGCTTCATGCAGGACATCGATATGTTTTCAAGCACAACGATGTGAACGATTGCGAAAAACAACTGCAACGCGCTACTGCCCTGATCGAAAAACAGGGCACAGGCGGCATTCTGGTGATTACCGAAGGTGTATTTGGTATGGCAGGCGACCAGGGACGGCTTAAGGAAATTGCGGATCTGAAGAAAAAATATGAATTCCGGCTGTTTGTAGACGATGCACATGGCTTTGGTACCCTCGGGAAAACGGGAGCAGGTGCCGGAGAAGAACAGGGCGTACAGGATGAAATCGATGTTTATTTCTCCACTTTTGCTAAATCGATGGCCTCGATCGGAGCGTTTGCAGCCGGCGAAAAGAATGTGATCGATTTTATCCGCTACAATATCCGCAGCCAGATCTTCGCAAAAAGCCTGCCCATGCCACTGGTTGTGGGCAATCTGAAGCGGCTCGATATGCTTCGCAAACACCCGGAACTGAAAGACAAGCTCTGGTCCAATGCCCGTAAACTTCAGGAAGGTCTTAAACAGAAAGGATTTGATATCGGTAAAACCGACTCCGTAGTTACACCCGTATACATGAAAGGGGGTGTGGAAGAAGCTACAGCCATGGTAATGGATCTGCGGGAGAATTATGACATATTCTGTTCCATAGTTGTTTATCCGGTTATTCCGAAGGGACATATCATCTTCCGACTTATTCCTACGGCAACGCATACCGACGAGGACATTGCGCTCACACTTCAGGCATTTGAAGAAACCAAAAAGAAACTGGATGCAGGTGAGTACAGAGTAGAAGCCATTCCGGATATGGCTGAAGCAAGATAAATCTACCTTTATAAACGATAAAGAGGCTGCCTGTTACAGACAGCCTCTTTTTTTATGCGTAGAAGTGTAGTCAAAAAAAAAGGGCCCGGATAGAAATCCAGCCCCGCTTTAAATCCAATATCCTATGAAAAACCAAAGCTATAACGGAGATGAAATCCGTCTTATTGTGTATGGAGCGAAAAAAAATTAAGCGTTAGTTAGTTTTTTTAATTTAATTTTTATTGAACAAACTAGAAATCAGCATTTTGTGCGTTCAAATCCTCCACTATACCCTAACTTTTTGGTGCCTGACTTGTTAAGAAAAAATATGATGAAAAGGAAACTGGTAGTAGCGATCACTGGAGCAAGCGGTTCAATTTATGCCGACCTGCTCCTCAGGAAGCTGGCAGATCTGAAGGATCAGTGGTCAGAAGTAGCGATGGTGATGTCTGATAATGCGAAAGATGTGTGGCAAACGGAGTTAAACAACACGCGTTTCAACGAATATGGGTTCCCTCTGTTCAGCAAACATGATTTTACTGCACCTTTTGCTTCCGGATCCGGGAAATTTGATACGATGATCATCGTTCCCTGTTCGATGGGAACGCTGGGGAGAATTGCTACGGGTATTTCAAACGACCTTATCACCCGTGCCGCAGATGTTGTGTTAAAAGAAAGACGCAAGCTGATATGTGTGGTGCGTGAAACGCCCTACAATCTGGTACACATACGGAACATGGAAACAGTGACACTGGCCGGAGGGATCATTTGCCCTGCTACACCCTCTTTTTACAGCAAGCCGAAGACGCTGGAAGAAGCAGCTGCCACAGTGGTGGATCGAATCCTGGATCTTTCCGGGTTGGATATACGTACCTACCGGTGGGGAACGGATCAGTAATCCATTACCGTAAATCGATCACCTCTACCCCTGGGTATTTTTTAGGGTCAAAAACGAAAAGATCATCACCCAGTGTTGTATTGGTAACCACATTACTGAGAGAATACTGGTATCGGTTACCGGTTTTTTCAAAAATCTGGGTAGCGTTGATCATTTTAGATGCATCATCAACCATGACCAGTACTTTGAAAAAAGGTTTACTCTTATCCGTAGGAGTCAGTTCTACCTCCTGAATACTTTTTCCGCCAACACTCTTTTTGCCATTCAGCTTATAGAGAAAGTCTTTGTCGTAGAAATTCGTAAATAATTTCTGGGGAGTGATGCTTCCGCTGCTGTTATCGAATTCCGTAAGCTGTACTTCATTGGCCGCTTTATCAAACGTCCACACGTTTTTACCGTCACAAAATATCTCCTGTCCGGTAATGCTGACACGGTATTTTGCGCCCTTCATATATACTGTACCTGACTTTTTACCCTGTGTTTTTCCGGAACCGTCTTTGACTTCCAGGGAAAAGATACCTTTTAGCGATTTAAACGTCTTGAATTTTGTGCTGACGGCGTCCAGTACTTTTTTGGCTTCCGGATCATTGGTGCCCAATTTATTGTTTTGAGCAAATGCGAAGGAAGTTACCACAAAACTCAGGGCCAGAACAGCTATTTTTTTCATGCGTTTACGCGGTTAAATCAGATTAGAGAGCAAATATATTACAATAGACGAGATCCCGGGAGTGGAAGTATAAACGGACGTTGTGAAACTTATCAAAAAACATCCTTATTTCATCTGATCCAGGATCTGTTGGAGCTCCATGTCTGACTTTATCAATACCTCCCGGGCTTTGCTTCCCTGACTGGAACCTACGATACCCGCTGCTTCCAGCTGGTCCATCAGCCGGCCAGCCCTGTTATATCCGAGCTTCATCCGGCGCTGGATCATGGAGGTGGATCCCATACCCGACTGTACGATCAGCATGGCGGCTTCTTCAAACAATGGATCCCGATCAGTAAAATCAAGGTCGCGGCTCTCCATGTCTTTTTCATCTACATATTCCGGCAGAAGGAACGCGTCCGGGTAGCCTCTTTGTTTACCGATGAACTCCACTACTTTGTCCACTTCCGGAGTATCTACAAAAACGCATTGTAAACGGGTCAGCTCACCGGCATGAGAGATAAGCATATCCCCTTTTCCAATCAGCTGCTCGGCCCCACCGGCATCTAAAATAGTACGGGAATCAATTTTACTGGAAACCTTAAAGGCAATTCGGGCAGGGAAGTTGGCCTTGATCGTACCTGTAATGATGTTCACCGATGGCCGCTGGGTAGCAATGATCAGGTGTATGCCTACGGCTCGTGCCAGCTGTGCCAGACGGGCGATGGGAGTTTCGATCTCTTTTCCTGCGGTCATAATCAGATCTGCAAACTCATCGATCACCAGCACAATGAACGGTAGAAACTGATGCCCCTTTTGAGGATTCAGCGCGCGCTTCACGAATTTCTCGTTGTACTGCTGGAGATTCCGCACACCGGCATCTTTTAACAGATCGTAACGGTTATCCATCTCAATACATAAGGCATTGAGGGTGTACACCACTTTCTTCGTGTCGGTAATGATGGATTCATCCTCACCGGGAAGTTTGGCCAGAAAATGCTTTTCGATCATCCGGTAGAGACTCAATTCCACTTTTTTGGGATCTACCAGTACCAGCTTCAGCTGTGAAGGATGCTTTTTGTATAGAAGAGAAAGCAAAATGGCATTGAGTCCAACTGATTTACCCTGTCCGGTTGCCCCCGCCATCAACAGGTGTGGCATAGTGGCAAGATCAACCACAAACAAGTCATTGTCGATCTTTTTCCCAAGTGCGATGGGCAGACTGTAGGAGCTGTTCTGAAACTTCTCAGACGACAGAATTGTCCGCATCCCTACAATGCTTTTCTTCACATTCGGTACTTCAATACCGATGGTTCCCTTTCCCGGAATAGGCGCGATGATGCGAATACCCAGAGCCGATAAGCTAAGGGCAATGTCATCCTCCAGATTCTTGATTCGCGAAATACGAACACCGGCAGCCGGCACGATCTCGTAGAGTGTGACGGTAGGCCCAACGGTTGCAAAAATCTTTTGTATAGAAATATCGTAATTCCCTAATGTGCTTATGATCTGATTTTTATTGGCCTCCAGCTCGGTTGCATCCATTACGATCTTCTCATTCTTATGCGTATCGAGCAGATCCAGCTTCGGGTACTTGTAATCCCGAAGATCCAGAACCGGATCATAGGGTGCCTGCGCCTTCACCTTTTCCGCCGGCGTCATTGTTTCCACCGGTACCTCATCCCGGATCTCGAGTGCGGGGATCTCATCAGAAACCGGTTCAACCGGAGGAAGGAGTGTTGCTTCAGGTGCCGGGGGTTCTGCTTCTTTTTCTACCAGACTTAAAGCACCGGTTGCAGGTTCGGGTTCTATCACCGGTGTAAAAACAAATGTTGGTGTATCCTTTTTTTCCACCACTGCGAGCTTCTGTTTTTCAGCTTCCTGATCATACAGAACCTGTTTAACCGGAGCAGGAGCCGGTGTAACAGGCACCGGTTCATTTTCCTCTTCTGCCGAATGTTCTCTGTCTGTCTGCATGGTTTCAGCACTGGCCTTCTTTATCCGAAAGACCGGATTGAACCGCCAGATCACATAAGAGAAGAAAAGAACCAGCATCAGGAAACCCGTTCCTAAGGTGCCGATAAAAGCGGTAAGCCATTCTGCCATAAGATCGCCCACTTCCCCGCCAAAGGGAAAATCAAATCTTCCAAAAACAAAGGAGGCCGTCAGGCTGAAAACTATCAGACCGGCAACAAGATATTTCAGGTGACGGGGGATTGAAAAAACACGTTCTACAAAAAACAGGTTAACCCCTACTACAAAGAGAAAGGCACAAAATAGAAAGGAGGCGATTCCAAAACCCTTGAAAAAAAAGAAGTGGGATACAAAAGCGCCAAAAGCGCCCAGTACATTGGTTATGGGAAAACTGTTGGGGGCCAGAATGGAAAGTCCGTGCGCAAAGATCTTGTCCTGGTCTTCCTGCCAGGTAAACATATAGGAAATGAAGGCAACCAGCAGGAAAAAGCTGAGTCCCAGGATGAACACCCCAATGACTTTCTGTGTTCGTTCGTCGCGAACGACTTCCTGAATGTCAGCGGTTTCTTCCTGTTCAACCGTAAGTTTCTCCGGATCTGGACCTTTTTTCGAGCGCTTTGTTCGGTTCGCCATAACTCTCTGCAAACCTAAGATTTTCAGATGATTTACTCTTCTTTCGATTCGTGTTTATGTGATTGCGCAGGAACGCCTATGGCCAGACAAATCCAACCGGCAATGAACAGAAGTCCTCCCAGCGGCGTGACCATCGCCAATGCTCCCAGATCCGCTTCTCCCATACCTTTAAGGATGGTTAGCAGATAGATGGATCCTGAAAACAATACAATTCCTGCCGTAAACAGCCGACCGGCCTGTATGATCCATTTTGAATGATAACGCTTCACCAGCAGCCCTGTAGTTATGATAGCAAATGCATGGTAAAACTGGTACTGGACACCTGTTTGAAAAGAAGCCACACTTTCTTCCGCTAAAATTGATTTCAGATAATGCGCACCAAATGCGCCTAAAATAACCGCAAGTGCGGCCGTCAGTGCGCCCAAACGCACATAAAATCTATGCATACGCTTTCAATTTTCTGCTTATTTCCTTTATTGTAAAGTTCGATGAATCGATAACCAGCCGGGCCTGGCCGTACCATTGCGCACGCTGTTCGAGCCGTTCTGAAATGAAACTTATCAGCTGCTCCCCGGATAATCCACTGATAAGCGGCCGTTGATCAGGGGCTGACAGGAGGCGTTCAGCCAGTATCTCCCGGGGTGTATCCAGCCAGACAGTTATACCCTGTCCGTTCATGTACGCCATGTTCTGGTGAAAACAGGGGGTTCCTCCTCCGCAGGCCAGTACAAAATCAGTTTTTCCGGAAACGATTTTCCTGAGGACAGACGCTTCAAGCTCCCGAAAAAAATCCTCTCCTTTTTCTCCAAAAATCCGGCTGACCGACATTCCCTGATCCTGTTCGATCCGTTCATCCAGATCGATGAAGGATGTTTTAAGTTCATCCGCCAGCAGTTTGCCAAGTGTGGTTTTTCCGGAACCCATAAATCCAATCAGAAATATCTTCATTTGTGGATTGAATCGTCAGTTGAATGCATTGATCCCGGTAATATCCATTCCGGTTATGAGCAAATGAATATCGTGCGTACCTTCATAGGTAATTACACTTTCCAGGTTCATCATATGGCGCATGATCGGGTATTCACCCGTAATGCCCATCCCACCAAGCATCTGACGGGCATCCCTGCAGATCTGGGTGGCTATTTCACAGGAGTTGCGTTTGGCCATACTAACCTGCTGAGGGGTCACTTTTCCTTCGTTCATGAGCACACCTAAACGCCAGACCAGCAACTGCGCCTTGGTAATTTCCGTTAGCATTTCAGCCAGTTTCTTTTGCTGCAGCTGAAAGGCCGCAATCGGTTTTCCAAACTGCTGGCGTTCTTTTGCATAACGAAGTGCCGTATCATAACAATCCATCGCCGCCCCAAGTGCGCCCCAGGCAATCCCAAATCTGGCTTTTGTCAGGCAGCTCAGCGGACCGCGCATACCTTTCACACCGGGTAAAATATTTTCTTTTGGCACCTTTACCTGATCAAAAACCAGTTCTCCCGTAGCCGAGGCCCGCAGGCTCCATTTACCTTTTGTGGTTGGGGTCGTGAATCCTTCCATACCTCTCTCTACGATCACCCCATGCACTACACCCTGCTCGTCTTTGGCCCAAACTACCGCTACCTGTGCGAATGGAGCATTGCTGATCCACATTTTTGCTCCATTCAGCACCACATGATCACCGGCATCCCGGAAATGAGTAAGCATCCCCGCCGGATTACTCCCGTGGTCCGGTTCTGTGAGCCCGAAACATCCCAGCCATTCTCCACTGGCCAGCTTAGGCAGATACTTTTGCTTCTGTGCCTCACTGCCATATGCATAAATTGGAAACATGACCAGCGATCCCTGAACGGATGCCGTTGACCGTACACCACTGTCGCCCCGCTCCAGCTCCTGCATCATAAGTCCGTAACTGATGTAATCCAGTCCGCCGCCGCCGTATTCCTGCGGTACGGTAGGACCGAAACAGCCAAGCGCTCCCAGCTGTGGTACAATTTGCTGCGGAAATTCTGCCTTCTGGGCATATTCTTCAATAATCGGTGAAATTTCCTGCTTGACGTAGGATCGTACCGCATCTCTGACCATCTTCTGTTCATCGGTCAGCAGATCATCCAGCTGAAAATAATCCGGGCTCTGAAACAAATCCTGACTGGCCATATACAAGCATTTTCGGGTTACCGTTTCAATAGTAAAGGTAAAGGATTCGTTGGATTAGCGGGCATTGAATTCACAACCCTGCACCAGCACTAACCCATTAATTTTAACATTTACGCGAGAATTAAAACATTGTCATTCCGGTTCACAGGGTAAAAAACTACTTTTGCAGAGAAGATTAAACGGCGATCATGGAACTGAACGATCTTACCCTTCAGGAACAGTTTGAAGACGTCATCGCCAGAGATGATAAACGGGAGATTCAGGATTTCCTGAACAACCAGAACATCAGCGACGTCTGCGAATTGATTGACGACAATGAAGAACATGAAGTTCAGATTATTGGTCATCTTTCCAGCAATCGTGCGGCCAGCACGTTTAAAATCCTGGATTTCCCCGTCCAGAAGCGCATCATTCAGGATCTCCCCCCTATAAAAACAGCAGAATTGCTGAATGCACTGCCGGCGGATGACCGAACCGCCTTTCTGGAGGAACTACCGGTGGAAGCCGTCCGGGAACTGATTAAAATGCTGGATCCGGAAGAAAGACGTATCACGCTGGCGCTGTTGGGCTATCCGGAGGGCAGTGTGGGCCGACTGATGACGCCGGACTACCTGGCGGTGAACCTGCAATGGACCGTACAGGAAGTACTGAACTACATCCGGAAATACGGGAAAGATGTAGAAACACTCGATGTTCTGTATGTGGTCAATGAACAGGGAAAACTGATCGATGACCTTCGTATCCGCGACTTCCTCCTCTCCCCTCCCGAACGAAAAGTAGCCGAACTGATCGATGGCCGATTCATCACCCTCCATGTGCAGGATGATCAGGAACTGGCCAACCAGGTCTTCAAAATGAACAACAGAGTAGCCCTTCCGGTAGTGGATGATAACGATATCCTGCTGGGTATCGTGACCATCGATGATGTGCTCTGGGTTGCCAATGAAGAATTCAGCGAAGACATGCAGAAAATGGGAGGTACCGAAGCACTCGATGAACCCTATCTCGAAATGCCCATTCTCAAACTCTTTAAAAAAAGAGTGGTCTGGCTGATCGTTCTCTTCATCGGAGAAATGCTTACCGCCACTGCCATGGGCTATTATGAACACGAAATTGCCAAAGCAGTGGTGCTGGCCCTTTTTGTTCCGCTCATCATCTCCAGCGGCGGAAACAGCGGCTCACAGGCCTCTACCCTGATCATACAGGCCATGGCCGTTGGGGAAATCACCCTGGCCGACTGGTGGCGGGTGATGCGCAGGGAAATCATATCGGGACTGCTACTTGGATCCGTTCTCGGCTGCATTGGCTTCTTCCGCATCATCATGTGGAATGCCCTATTCCCCAATCTCTATGGCCCCTACTATTCTATGATCGCCCTGGCTGTAGGTATATCGCTCTTGGGTGTTGTACTTCTGGGAACCCTCACCGGCTCCATGCTGCCCATCCTTCTTAAAAAACTCGGCGCCGACCCCGCCGTCTCCTCGGCCCCCTTTGTAGCCACACTCGTGGATGTAACCGGACTGGTTATCTATTTCAGCTGCGCCTACGCCTTTCTTAAAGGTCATCTTCTCTGATTCCTACATAAACCTTAGCCCCCAAGGCCAGATATGAAATAATTATCATATCCTTTCGTTATAGTATACTATTTTACCCCTTTTGCACTTAATATTGCATTAAAAAAATTAATCATATCTACTTATGTGTGGAATCGTTGCTTATGTAGGCTACCGGGAAGCATACCCGGTGATCCTTAAAGGGTTGAAGCGGCTTGAATACCGGGGTTACGACAGTGCCGGTGTTTCATTACTAGATCATAACGGTCTGCAGGTCTATAAGAAAAAGGGCAAAGTAGCCCAGCTGGAAGAAACGCTGGTAGGACAGGCACTGCCGGCTACCATCGGCATTGGCCATACCCGATGGGCCACTCATGGAGAGCCCAGCGACCGAAATGCGCACCCGCATCGCTCTGCCTCCGGCCGGCTGGCTATGATCCACAATGGCATCATTGAAAACTACGCCCAGCTGAAAAAAGAACTGCAAAACAAAGGGTATATCTTCCATAGTGATACCGATACTGAGGTATTACTGAACTTTATCGAAGATATCCGGGAAAAAAATGAGTGTGGTCTGGAAGAAGCGGTTCGCATCGCCTTAAAAAGAGTTACCGGTGCCTATGTGATCGTGTTGCTGGATCAGGAAAATCCCGGCACTCTGATCGCCGCCCGAAAGGGCAGTCCGCTGGTCATCGGTATTGGGAAGAACGAACATTTCCTTGCCTCGGATGCCTCCCCTATTATTGAATATACCAAGGAGGTGGTCTATGTAAACGATTATGAACTGGCCATCCTGAAAGAAGATGAGCTCATTCTGAAAAATCTCGGCAACGAAAAACTCACGCCTTATATCCAGAAACTGGATCTGGAACTGGCAGCCATTGAGAAAGGCGGATACGATCACTTCATGCTGAAGGAAATCTTTGAACAGCCTCATACTATTTATGACTGTCTCAGGGGAAGACTGGATGCAAAAAGCGGGCAAATTGTTATGCGGGGAGTAGACAACCACATCGAAGCGCTGAGCAAAGCCGAGCGCATCCTGATGGTTGCCTGCGGCACCAGCTGGCATGCCGGCCTGGTGGCAGAATACATTTTTGAAGAACTCTGCCGCATTCCGGTGGAAGTAGAATATGCCTCTGAATTCCGATACCGGAATCCGGTCATCCATCCAGGCGATATCATCATGGCGATCTCCCAGAGCGGAGAAACGGCCGATACACTGGTGGCCATAGAAAAGGCAAAAGAACAGGATGCCATGATTTTCGGAATCCTCAACGTAGTAGGATCCTCCATCGCCCGTGCCTCCCATGCCGGAGCCTATACACATGCTGGTCCGGAAATAGGCGTAGCCAGTACCAAGGCCTTTACCGCTCAGCTTACCGTGCTGACCATGGTGGCTTTGCGCATCGCTTATGCCAAAGGCACCATCAGCCAGGAACGATACCTGCATCTGTTGAACGAACTTGAACAGGTACCTGCAAAAGTGGAGACCGCGCTGAAAACAGAAGAGCAGATACGGGAGATCGCCGCCCGGTATGCAGATGCCCGCAATATGCTCTATCTCGGCCGTGGATACAATTTCCCCGTTGCCCTCGAAGGAGCGCTTAAATTAAAAGAGATCTCCTATATCCATGCCGAAGGCTACCCCGCTGCCGAAATGAAGCACGGCCCTATCGCCCTTGTAGACGAGACGCTTCCGGTGGTATTTGTGGCCACACGAGACTCCTATCATGAGAAAATCGTGAGCAATATCCAGGAGATCAAGGCCCGGAAAGGCAAAGTGGTGGCCATTGTTACCGAGGGTGATGAACTAATCCGCTCCCTGGCCGATGAAACCATTGAACTGCCTGCCTGTGATGAACTGATCGCCCCCATCGTGAATGTGATCCCCCTTCAGTTACTCGCTTATCACATTGGCGTACAAAAGGGATTAGATGTAGACAAACCCAGAAACCTCGCGAAAAGCGTAACCGTGGAATAAGGCGCATGAACAAGATCATCAAACGACCGATTCAGGACATCGGGTACGGATTCATCGAACCTGACTTTCTTCCAAAAGGGAAGAACGAATACCATCTGCGGAACCTCCAGAACCGCAACGGGATATCGTATCGAAACCTTACTGCCAGTGAGATAGAGATGCTTGTCCGCAACGATAACAGCTCCGATAACTGGAACAACATCCTGGTATCAGATGCCTTTAATCCGGCATTGGTAAAAAAATGTACGTTTTTCGGACTGGTCCGTATTGGTAAGCTGGAATCGGTATATCTGGAATTTAAAAACCTCCGCCTGCCGGTAGGGCTGTACAACAGCACCATCATCAGCTGTGATTTCGGAGACAATGTGGTGATCGACAACGTTAGTTATCTCGCACATTATATCATTGGGAACGATGTGATGATCACCAATGTGCAGGAGCTCGCCACTACCAGCGTCGCTAAATTCGGGAATGGCGTTGTGAAGGATGGAGAAGCGGAAGACATACGGATTAAACTGGAAGTCTGCAACGAAAACGGCGGACGTGCCATCATTCCGTTTAACGGTATGTTACCGGGAGATGCCTTCCTGTGGGCAAAATACCGCAACGATGAAAAACTGCTGAAAAAATTCCTTCAGTTCACCGAAAATAAATTTAATAAACAAAGAGGTTACTATGGTAAAATCGGTGATCGCTGCGTGATCAAAAACTCCCGGATGATCAAAGACGTGTGGATGGGCTCCGATGTTTATTTGAAAGGTGCCAATAAGGTGAAAAATATCACCATCAATTCTACTCCGGAAGCACGCACGCAGATCGGTGAAGGCTGTGAACTCGTTAATGGGATCATTGGCGAAGGCTGTAAAGTGTTCTACGGGGTGAAGGCCGTACGCTTCATCATGGCCTCTCATTCCCAGCTTAAATACGGAGCGCGGCTCATCAACTCGTACCTGGGTAACAACGCTACCATTTCCTGCTGCGAAGTACTGAACTCACTTATTTTTCCCTTTCACGAACAACACCATAACAATTCTTTTCTCTGTGCCTCTCTCATAAATGGCCAGTCGAACATGGCGGCCGGTGCCACCGTAGGTTCCAATCACAACTCCCGGGCGGCAGATGGTGAAATCGTGGCCGGACGTGGCTTCTGGCCGGGTCTGATGGTGAGCCTGAAACACAATTCACGGTTTGCCTCATTCACCATTCTTTCCAAAGGTTCCTACCCGGCAGAACTGGACATCCGCATACCTTTCTGTCTGGTGAGCGATGATCCGGCACGAAATCAGCTGGTAGTGGTTCCGGGATACTGGTTCAACTACAACCTGTATGCACTCACCCGTAACGAATGGAAATACAAAGCACGTGACCAGCGGACAGAAATCAGACAGCATATTGAAACGGCTTTTCTGGCTCCTGACAGCGTAAATGAATTGTTCGAGGGACTTGAGCTGATGTGTTTATTCACCGGACGGGCCTGGTATCGGAAGCATGAAGAAAATATTCCGGATCCGGTTACCTGCAAACAAAAAGGGAAAACACTGCTCGATGCCAATGATCCGGTTATTGACACCCTGGAGATTCTGGCAGAAGGCTTCGAAAACAGCCATCGAAAAGTAGTGGTATCTAAAATCCGTTTGGGTTATCAGTCCTTTCTGCGTATGATTCGATTTTATGGAATCAACCAGCTGGTACTGCAGCTGCAACAATCAACCGATCTGTATGGATCTATCCAGCAGTTGCCTTTACACAACAGGCGAAACAGCTGGGTGAATGTAGGCGGACAACTGATTCCGGATGAAGATTTGAAACTGTTTCGCAAACAGGTGGGAACAGGCCGGATAAAAAGCTGGGACGATGTTCACGCTTTCTACGCCGAGCAGGCTGAACAGTATCCGGAAAAGTTATTATTTCATGCCATGGCCTCTCTTTCCGAATTAACCGGATCGGATAGTATCTGGTCTGCTGAGTCTGTAATTGGGTTACTAAAGGAGGGGAAGAAAACGCTTCAGTGGATCACAGATGGGATCTATAAGTCGAGGCTCAAAGATTATCAGAATCCATTCCGGCGTATGGTATATGAAAACGAAACGGAAATGAATCTGGTAATGGGTTCTCTGGAAGACAATAGTTTTATAAAGGCTAAAAAAGATGCCTGCAAAAAATTTGCACAGACGGCTGATGCGCTTATCCGACGCTTATCCTGACGCTATTTCTTCCGGAAGAAAATACGAACAGGCACCCCATGGAGGCGAAAATGCTCCCGTAGTTTGTTCTCCAGGTAATTCCTGTAGGGCTGTTTGATATCGTCCGGAAAATTGCAGAAAAATGCAAAACTGGGAACGGCGGTTGGCAGCTGTGTTACAAATTTGATCTTGACAGGCACGCCCCGTACCACAGGCGGATGGTAGGCTTCAATGGCTTTCAGCATTACCTCATTCAACTGCGAAGTGGGAATGTGTCGCTTCCGGTTCTCGTAAACATCCAGTGCCAATTCAACCGCCTTGAAAATGCGGGTTTTATCTTTCGCCGAAACAAATAACACCGGAACATCACT
>CANHUD010000028.1 GCA_947463665.1 Sphingobacteriales bacterium | reverse complement strand
GATATCTTTCCAGTACAGCATCTTCCCAATGATCAAGCGTAGCCAGCGGATTGATTTCCTGTGGAGTGAATTGTTGTTCTGACATGGCAGGCAATTAAAGGTTTAGTGTTATCAACAAAGATAAAGTTAGGAAAATTCCCTGCACTATTCCAACAGACGGAGGGGCTTTGGGTCATTTTTGGGTTTATTCTCTTATATTGAAGTGTAAACCTTCAAAACGATTCAACGATATGCGTCTGCATTTTGCCGATTATCTGATCATTGCCCTGTATTTTGTTTTTGTTCTTGGGGTAGGATTCATCATTAAGAAAAGGATTAAGTCTTCGAACGATTTTCTGAACAGCAGTCGTAACATCCCCTTATGGATTACGAGTCTGGCGTTTATTTCCGCCAATCTGGGGGCGCAGGAAGTGCTGGGAATGGTGGCTTCCGGAGCGAAATACGGCATCATGACCGTTCATTTTTACTGGGTGGGGGCCATTTTCGCGATGGTATTTCTGGGGGTATTCATGATGCCCTTTTATTATGGCAGCAGGGCCCGAAGTGTTCCGGAGTATCTTTTTCTTCGGTTTGATGAGAAGACGCGGGCGTTGAATGCCATTACGTTTGCGGGGATGACCGTTTTTTCTTCCGGTATTTCACTGTTTGCGCTGGCCAAATTATTTGAGGCTGTATTGGGATGGGATTTCGACTGGTCGATCTGGATTGCTGCCGGTATTGTGCTGATTTACACGTTTGTAGGAGGGCTTACCAGTGCGGTGTACAATGAAGTGTTACAGTTTTTCCTGATTGTACTGGGTTTATCTCCGCTGGTGATTATTGCGTTGCATGAGGCAGGTGGATGGGAAACGGTTAAGGCCAATCTGGCACCACAACTGACGCATGCCTGGAAATACATGGGGGATGCCGACAGCAACCCGATGGGTATTCATTTTATGTCGCTCATTTTCGGTCTGGGTTTTGTGATGTCGTTCGGCTACTGGTGTACGGATTTTCTGGTCATCCAGCGGGCGATGATTGCGAAGGATATGAATGCGGCGCAGCGCACACCGATCATGGCAGCCATACCCAAACTGCTGATGCCGTTGGTGGTGGTATTGCCTGGAATCATTGCGATTGCGTTGTCGCAACCCGCCATGGCCGACAAGGGCTTTAGTATTCCCAAAGATGCCAGTGGTGCATTTGATTATACGATGACCCTGCCCTCTCTTATCTCCAAATATTATCCGAGCGGGATGCTGGGAGTGGGGATCACCGCCCTGCTGGCCAGTTTCATGAGTGGGATGGCGGGTAATGTAACGGCGTTCAATTCTGTTTTCACGTATGATATCTATCAGAGTTACATCGTGAAACAGCGGTCTGACCGGCACTATCTGTGGGTAGGTAAACTGGTAACGGTTTTTGGTATTTTGTTTTCCATTGGAACCGCCTATCTGGCCACCAGTTTTAACAACATCAATGATTTTCTGCAGCTGGTATTCAGTTTTGTGAACGGACCCCTGTTCGCGACTTTTTTGCTGGGAATGTTCTGGAAGCGGACTACGTCTGACGGTGCTTTCTGGGGTTTATTCCTGGGTACGGTGGGGGCGGCTGTTGCGCATGGACTAACCATAGCGGAGGGTAAAGGAGGATGGATCGCACCGATGTATCCGATTGCCAGCGGAATGGGTCAGGCATTCATTGTGGCATCGGTTTCCTGGATCGTGAATTTCTATACAACCCTTCTGGTTAGTATGGTTACCCGTCCCAAACCGGATGAGGAGCTGAAAGGACTGGTTTATTCACTTACTGAAAAGCCGAAACAGGTTGTATCGGTCTGGTACCAGCGGGTAGTGCCGATTGCGCTGGTGTTGCTGGCACTGACTATCCTGCTCAATATTATTTTCTTCTAAACATGGATGTATGTTGAAACGACTGGAACAATTAAGCGTCATTATTGGGATTTTTTTTATTGCCTTATCGCTGATACTCGGTTTCGGATACCTGATTACAGAGGCACTGCATGCGCAGGTAAATCTGTATGCGGCCGGATTCTTTTTTGTATTCGGAGCTTTCATGTTGTGGGTGAGGAGCGGAGAAGAATCGTAAATCAACAGAAGATGCGCAGGTATTTTTTAGCCTTTGTTTTTCTGGCAGGGATGCATACGGTTTTTGCACAGCGAACCTGGATGCTGCATTCGCACAATGATTATGAACAGGATCAGCCCTTTTACAAGGCGTACCGGCTGGGGTATTCTTCTATAGAGGCCGATGTGTGGCTGGTAGATGGGAAGGTGTTGGTGGCTCATGACCGGGCGGAGCTGAAGGCGGAGAGAAGTCTGGATGCCCTGTATCTGCGACCACTGGATGAAGCTGTAAAAGCCGGAAAGGGAAAGGTGTATCCTGACGGGAAAAAACTGCAGCTCATGATTGACATCAAGTCGGCGGCTAAGCCAACGCTGGACGCCCTTATTTCGGAGATCCGCCGGTATCCTTCCATTGTACGCAACCCGCAGGTAGTGATCACGATCAGCGGGAGCAGGCCGCCGGTGGAGGAATATCCATCGTATCCCCCCTTTATCTATTTTGATGGCCGGCCGGGAGTGACGTATACAGAGCAATCGCTCAAAAAGGTGTCGATGATCAGTGATTCGTATGCCAATTATATGAGGGGCGGCCAGTTGGATACAGGTAAACTCAGACCTGTGCTGGAGTGGGTGCATGCACGGAAGAAACCTTTCCGGTTATGGGCGCATCCCGATCATCCGGAGGGATGGAGGCAAATGATGGAATTGGGGGTGGATGTGATCAATACCGACAGGGTGGAAGAGCTGGTTTTGTTTATGAAGGGCCGGTAGACTGTTTTTATTTTTTCAATGCTTTACCGCTTCGCACACCGGTGTGTCGGGAGTCATCCACTACTACGGCACCATTGACGATCACATAGGGGATACCGGTGGCAAACTGGTGCGGCGCATCGAAAGTGGCGTTGTCGGTCACCGTTTTTTCATCGAATAATACGACATCCGCTGCCATACCCGGTTTCAGCAGGCCACGGTCGGTCAGGCCAAATTTTTGTGCCGGCAGGGAGGTCATTCTGCGAACAGCCTCTTCCACGGTGAGGATCTTGAATTCCCGGACATAGCGGGCCAGCACGCGGGCGTTTGTGCCATAACCTCGTGGGTGTGGCATACCCCGGCCATTGGATACACCGGCATCTGCGGCGGGCATATTGAAAGGGTATTGCATGAAGTATTTGACATCGGTTTCGTTCATGGTATGGAAGACCATTTGTGCGTTGCCTTTTTCGAGCAGGGAGAGGATGGTTTCGGCTTCGTTCAGCAGGCCTTTTTTTCTTCCTTTTATGAGGTTTATTTCGGAGATGTTCTTGCCATTGAGGGTGGTATCCGGTGCATAGCTGGCTACTACGGCGTAACTGAAGTTTTTTACCTTACCATCCTGTTTGCTTTTTTTCATTTGTTTTTTGATCTTTTCACGGGTTGCCCTGTCTTTGAGGCGTTCACGAAGCGTGTCCAGTCCGCCTTCCATGGCCCAGTCGGGCACCTGGGTAGCCAGGTTGGTGGAAGAGGCTGTGTACGGGTATTGATCGATGGTAACATCGTACCCCTGTTCTCTGGCTTCTTTCACCATGTTGAGTGTTTCGGAGGAGCGCCCCCAGTTGGCGTTGCCTGCCACTTTGAAATGGGAGATCTGCACCGGGATGTTGGCCTGTTTACCGATGGTCAGGGCTTCGTTGATGGCATCGGTCACTTTTAGTCCTTCGTTGCGCATGTGGGTGGCATAGACACCGCCATATTGGGCGGCCACTTTGGCGAGTCGTACGATTTCTTCCGTGTTGGCGTACATACCCGGGAGGTAGATCAGACCACTGGAGAGGCCTACTGCGCCATCCTGCATACCTTTGGCCATGATGGCCTCCATGCGTTGCATTTCTTCCGGAGAGGCCTGCCGGTCTGCGTTACCGAGGATTTGTCGGCGTACGGTGTTATGCCCCAGCAGGGTAGCCACATTGATAGATGTTTTGACCGAGTCGATTTTTTGCAGAAAACCTGCGATATCGTCATCTGATCCGCCGCAGTTGCCTGTAACCACGGAGGTTACGCCATCGCGTACGTAGTTATCGGCCGTAGGCCGGCTGAAAATTCCTCCTTCGATATGACCATGTACATCGATGAAGCCCGGGCAGGCGAGGAGGCCGTTGGCGTCGATGGTTCGGCTGGCGGGCATATCGGGTGTGCGGGAGCGGATAAGCTGGCTGATTTTTCCATCGCGGATGGCGATGCTGCCCCAGTACCAGCTGTTACCGGTGCCATCGAGGATACGGGCGTTCCGGATGAGCAGGTCTGCTTTCTGTGCGAAGGAGTGGGAGGAGATCAGAAGCAGGAAAGCGGTGGGGAGCAGAAATCGTTTCATGAAATCAAGATACTGAAAATTGGGAAACGGCCTACCTTTGATGGATGAACAGACTGGCTGCTGCTACGGATTTGGAGTTTATTTACAGGCTTTATATGGATCCTGAGAACAACCGCTGGCTGTTGTACGATCCGATGTCTGTTGAATTGTTTCAGCCGATTTTTGAGGAGCTGGTGAAGCGCGGGCATTTGTATGTGTATGCGGAAGAGGGGGTGGATGTTGGCATGTTCAAATTGCAGCCGATGCGGCACAGGAATCGTCATATTGTTTATCTCGGTGGGGTGGCGCTGGATAACGGGATGAAAGGGAAAGGGATGGGCGGCCGGATGGTCGGTGAGGCCATTTCGATTGCCCGTATGCAGGGATTTTCCCGCATGGAGCTTACCGTTGCCACAGAGAATGAGCGAGCCATCCGGTTGTATGAGCGGTATGGATTTGAGCGGGAAGGAGTGTTGAAGAAATATAGTTATCTGGAGACGGAAGGCATATATCTGGACGAGTGGGTGATGGGGTTGATCCTGTAAATACTGGTCGTTTGATATTTGTGGGAAACTGATCAGAATCAGTTGGGATACTGACCGAATCGGTACATCTGAGTCTGTTGATAGTACTACCTATGTGGTCTAATCTATCAATATGGCAACATCTGTTAAGCCTGTCAGGTACGTCTATTTTTTTGGGGGCGGAAAAGCCGACGGCAATGAATCAATGAAAAATCTTCTGGGGGGCAAAGGCGCCAATCTTGCTGAGATGGCGGGTCATCCCGATCTGAAACTCCCGGTTCCTCCCGGGTTTACCCTTACCACCGAGGTTTGTACTTATTACTATCAGCATAAGAAAAAGTATCCGGCTGTTCTGAAGGAGCAGGTGAACAAGGCGCTGGCCCGGATGGAAAAGATCATGGGTAAGAAGTTTGGGGATAGCAGGAATCCACTGTTGTTATCTGTTCGTTCCGGTGCCCGTAAATCGATGCCCGGTATGATGGAAACGGTGTTGAATGTGGGGTTGAATGAAACAACCATTAAGGGAATGATCGGGCGATCCGGTGATGAGCGTTTTGCGTATGATGCCTATCGGCGGCTGATCATGATGTATGCCGATGTGGTGATGGAGAAGGCTGCGGGTATTGAGCCAAAGGGCAGGGGGATCCGGAAAGTGCTGGATGAGAAACTGGAGGCAGTCAAACACAAAAAAGGATATGCCAGTGATACAGAGCTGACGGTGGCGGAATTAAAAGGACTGGTGAAGGACTACAAAGCCACGATCAAAAAGACACTGGGCCGGGCGTTTCCCGATGATCCGATGGAGCAGTTATGGGGCGGTGTGAGTGCGGTTTTTTCCAGTTGGAATGGACGCCGGGCAGTAGAGTACCGGAGGATTGAAAAAATCCCGGACGAGTGGGGTACGGCCGTGAATGTGCAGGCCATGGTGTTTGGTAATATGGGAGATGACAGTGCTACCGGCGTGGCGTTCACCCGAAATCCCGGGAATGGGGAGCCACAGTTTTATGGAGAGTATCTGGTAAATGCGCAGGGAGAGGATGTGGTGGCCGGTATCCGGACGCCTGCACCCATCAATGTGTATTCTAAGAATGCACAGAGTGATCATATGGAAACGCTGGAGAAGCTGATGCCGGGTCTTTATAAGGAGCTGGACGGTTACCAGCGCAGGCTGGAGAAGCATTACCGGGATATGCAGGACATTGAGTTTACGATTGAAGAAGGGACACTATACATGTTGCAGTGCCGGGTTGGAAAGCGAAACGGAGTGGCGGCGGTTCGAATGGCAACCGATATGTACCGGGAGAAGCTGATTGATGCGGATACCGCGGTGATGCGGGTTGGCCCCAACCAGTTGGTGGAGTTGTTGTTGCCTATGATCGATCCGAAGGCTGAGTTGTTGACGAAACCCATTGCGAAAGGACTTCCCGCAGGGCCGGGAGGTGCAAGAGGCCGGGTGGTATTCAGTTCTGCGGATGCGGTAGCCTGGGCAAAAAAAGGAGAGGCGGTGATCCTGGTTCGGGAGGAGACCTCGCCGGAGGATGTGGACGGAATGCATAAGTCGCAGGCCATCCTGACCACCAAAGGGGGCATGACTTCCCATGCGGCTCTGGTGGCCCGCGGATGGGGTAAATGCTGCATTGTGGGTTGTGGGGATATGGAGATCCATGCGGAGACGAAGACCTTTAAGGCGAAGAATGGGGAGGTGATTCGGGAGGGCGACTGGATCAGTCTGAATGGAACGAAGGGGTTGATCTATCAGGGTCAGCTGGATCTGGTGGATATCGATCTGAATCGGAACAACAGTTACAGGGAATTGATGAAGCTGGTGGACAAGGCGAAAACCATAGGTGTGCGGACGAATGCTGATACCCCTAAGGATGCGGCGCAGGCAACGGCTTTTGGAGCGGAAGGTATTGGGTTGTTCAGAACAGAGCACATGTTTTATGGGGAGGGATCGGACAAGCCATTGTTTTTACTACGGAAGATGATCATGAGCAAGACAGAGGAAGAGAGACGTAAGGCGCTGAATGAGTTGTTTGTGTTTATGAAGAAAGATATCCGGGCCACGATGAAGATCATGAAAGGATATCCGGTGACGATTCGACTGCTGGATCCGCCTCTGCATGAATTTGTACCACATGATGCGGAGAAGCTGCACCAGCTGAGTAAGGAAATTGGCATCAGCATGAGTGTATTGAAACGCAGGGTACTGGCATTGCATGAGAACAATCCGATGCTGGGACACAGAGGTGTTCGATTGGGGATCAGTTATCCGGAGATAACGGAGATGCAGATTCGGGCGATTTTGGAAGCTGCGGCAGAACTGGGTAAGGAGGGCATTAAAACGCATCCCGAGATCATGATACCCGTTACCTGCAGTGCGAATGAACTGGTGCATCAGAAAGCGATTGCCGACAGGGTATATAAGGAAGTTTGTGCAGCGCAGAAAGTCAGAAAGATCGCGTATTCATTTGGTACGATGATCGAGATTCCAAGGGCAGCCATCAGGGCCGATAAACTGGCAGAGGTAGCGGATTTCTTCAGTTTCGGTACGAATGATCTTACCCAGATGAGTTTTGGCTTCAGCAGGGATGACATTGGCGGATTTCTTCCCATTTATCTGGATCAGCGTATTCTGAAAGAAGATCCGTTTCAGACCATTGATCAGGAAGGAATTGGTGAGCTGGTGAAGATGGGTACCGAGCGTGGACGGAAAACCAAACCCGGATTGAAAGTTGGCATTTGTGGAGAGCATGGTGGCGACCCCGAGAGTGTAAAATTCTTCCATCGGATCGGGATGAATTATGTGAGTTGCTCACCATTCCGGGTACCTATTGCCCGGCTGGCGGCAGCACAGGCCGCGGTAGAAGATAAGCAGCGCAGGCAGCTCAAAAGGTCTTAATTTTTATTTTAACAGATTCTGGGGAAGGTCTTAACGTGATGTTTAGTTTCAGCCGTATACTTTCGTTTTCCAACAATATACGGTTCGTATGTACAAATTGTCTGTACTTATTCTTTTTGTTCTTGGCATATCCGCTAAGGATACTAAAAAGCCGGAACGGTTTCCTGTCATTGAAAAAAAGTATCCTCTACTCTGGAAAACAAAAACCGGGGCAGCCAGTTTCCGGACCAACGTAGTTGCCTCCGGTGGGAAGATCATCATAGGTTCTAATGGAATGGAATTCCGTGATTACCATTTTTTTGATAAAGGTTCCGGGGTAAATATACTATCTGCAACGGATGGTAAACTATTGCGCAAACTTTCCGGTGAGCAGTATGGCGATATGGATGTTAATGGTGTTTTGGTACGGGGCGATAGTGTTTATTTCGGCAACGATAATGAAGAGTTTCAGTGTATGACCACCGATGGGCGACTGATCTGGCGCAGACCGGTTTCGGGTGATGTGGAGCATGAGCCGGTAGAGGTGGACATTCATGGAAAGAAGGTCATTATATTTGGTACGGAGAAGGGGGAGGTTAGAGCCGTAGAGCCGGCCAGTGGCAGAACAGTCTGGACGTATTACATACCGGATTTCAATGGATGGAAGCCGGGAGATAATAGATTTGTATTCAAGGTAGGTTCCTTTTTCAGTGATACCTATGCTTTTTACACGAAGCCGGTAGTGGCCGATCTGGATCTTGATGGTGTGAAGGATCTGGTATATGCGGCAAATAACAATCGTGTATATGCGCTGAATGGTAAAACCGGAAAGACTTTATGGGTGCTTACTCCGAATGATCGTACCTACATACAACCCTATGTAGAAATAGTTTATGATAAGGGAATACCTTTATTACTAACCAATGAGTATACATATGTATATGGTGATAATCGTGTGAGTGAACATTATGCAAGTCGAACTCTTTTGAGCCGTTATGGAAAGCCGATTCACCGGCATCGAATTGAAAGTCAAAAATCATATTTTGGATTGAATGGGCTTTCGATGCAGGATGGAAGAGCGATTCTTATTTCATCTGATTCTGCATACGTTTTAGAGCCTGGTAATAAAACAATATCCATTGACCGCAGGCTGCCCTATTGGGGTACAGACTGGCATGGAGATTCGTCCTGGCAGTTACGGAATTCTCATGCTCCTGTAGTAAGCAACCGAACATTTGAGCATCCTGTATATGGGAGCTGTCTGGTGATTTTTAATCCTTCAGATGCATTTTCAGGCCACTCATTTATTGAGGTGGTATCGCTGACACAGCGAAAACCTGTTCAGTGGTTTGAGCTCCCTTTCCGGGGTGGAGAGATGCCGCCATTTATTGGAGATGTGAACGGTGATGGCGGGCTGGAAATGCTGATAAACGGGTATGACGGCTATACTTATTGTTACAATCTGAAGAGTTCATTATAAAATAATTTATATGATCAGGATACTAACCATAATAGTTCTTTTATCAGGCTTCTATTCCTGTAGTCCACCTGTTGTGTATGAGCAGATCGTCCGGTCTCCGTTTCCGGAGCAGGACATTCCGTTTGTGCGTTTTGAATTGAATGCAGACAGTGTAATGACGGTAGCGTTGTCTACAGGAACACAGCTACGTTTCGAGCCATCTTCTTTTGAGACTGTGGATGGGAAACAGGTAAGGGGTAGGATCGAATTGCGGGTTAGGGAGTTTCAGTCGGCCATTGATATATTACGTGCCGGTATTCCGATGAGTGTGGATGAGAAACGTCAGGCCTTTTTGCAATCGGCCGGGATGCTTGAAGTACGGGCTTCTCAGGGTGGGAATGAGTTGAAGCTCAGGAGTGGCAAAAGCGGGGCTGTGGAGCTGGCGGGTTTTCGGCCTGCAGACGGATATAGTTTATATCAGTTGGGAGATGACGTTCGCTGGCGGGTGACAGATACGTTTGTTTCCAAACCAAACAGCCGCAAGCAGGAGAAGCTTCGTCGCTTAGAAGAATCCCTGATGGAGGAAGGACTCCGGGAAGATGCGTTTGAAATTGCGGCCGACCTGAGTGAAGTTCCTTATTTAAAGCCTTACAAAGGATTATTATGGAAGCCGGCGGGGTCTGGTAAAAAAGCACGTGATTTTGCAGAGGCGATGCGATATTCATGGGATTCTGTTCGGGTGCAGCCGGTTCAGGACGGGCGTAAGCGTTTCCGTTTGTTATTTGTGAAGAATCTCCGATACCAAAATGATAGCATAGTGCGGCGTACCCTCACGGTTTGGGCCCGTCCGGAGTTAAAAGGACGTTCTACTGCTGATTTTATACGGGAGGTAGAGGTCAATAACCGTAAGATTGAGGAGGAGCTGCGGCGGGTAAAGGCGGAGGCTGATTTGGTTAATGCTTTTACGATACAGCAGTTGGGTATATGGAATATAGATCGGTTGATGAAGATGGAAAAAATGGTTACAGGTTCGGCCGTTTTTGATTTTCAGAAAGAAATGGAAGAATTGCAAAAAATTACTTTATATGTGGTGTATGATGAAGGGAATTTGGTGATACCTGTTCTTGCGAATGAGTGGGAGTCATTCCAGCTGTTACGGGATACTCCCGTGAGGTTTTTTGCTGTTTTGCCAGGGAATCGCACCGTGGTGACGGATTACGATCAGATTAAGGCGGCACTGAGCAGCGGTACAAAGGAATGGAAATTCAGTACCCGTTTGGCAACGCCTGCCGACTGGAAAGGCCGGGGATGACGATCAATCCCCTAATTTTGCTTTATGGCAATCAGGATACTGATCACTGGAGGTACGTTTGATAAGGAGTACAATGAGCTTACCGGGGAATTGTTTTTCAAGGATACACATTTACCGGAGATGCTGAAGTTAGGCAGATGCAGAACTGAGGTGGATATTCGTACATTAATGATGATTGATAGTCTGGATATGACCGATGAGGATCGCCGGATCATAGCGGACCATTGTATCCGGGCAGAGGAGAGACAGCTGATCATCACGCATGGGACGGATACGATGGCGGAAACCGCTCGTTTTTTAGCCGGTCGGATAACCGGAAAGACCATTGTGCTGACCGGTGCGATGATACCCTATAAATTTGGCAGCTCTGACGGATTGTTTAATCTTGGAAGTGCGATGGCTTTTGTACAGACGCTGGCTTCAGGGGTTTATGTGGCGATGAATGGACGTTGTTTTTCATGGGACAATGTGCGAAAGAACCGGCAGACCGGACAGTTTGAAGAGATCGTTCAGAAATAAAAAAAGCCGGTCTGCTGACCGGCTTTTTTGTGTAATGAGCGTAGATTATTTTCTTTCCAGCAGTTTGAAGAACTGGTCCAGCTGCGGGAGGATGACGATGCGGGTGCGGCGGTTGAGTGAACGACCGTCGGCATTGTCATTAGCGGCAACGGGTATGTGTTCGCCACGACCGGCAGCGGCCATCTTAGCCGGGTCCAGACCATATTTTTTCTGGAGGGTTCGTACTACAGAAGTGGCGCGTTTGACGCTCAGATCCCAATTGTCGACCAGAACACCTTTTCCACTCAGGGGAATGTTATCGGTATGTCCTTCTACCATGAATTCGATATCCGGCTGGTTTTTCAGCACAAGTGCCACTTTACCAAGAACTTCGCTCGCGCGGTCGGTGATATCGTAGCTTCCGGTTTTGAACAGCAGTTTATCAGAGATGTCGATGAATACTACACCTTTATCAACTTTAATGTTAATATCCTGATCGTCCAGATTGCCGATAGCACCTTTGAGATTCATGACAAGAGCCATGTTCAGGGAGTCTTTACGTGCCATCTGTTGCTGAAGGTTTTGGATATAGGCATCTTTCATTCCCAGATTATCCATTGATTTACGGATACTTTCCGCCTGCTGAGCAGAGATAACGGAAAGATCTTCCAGTTGTTTCAGGGCAGAATTGTTGTTATTTTTGAGGAATTCGATCTGGGCTTTCAGGCCGGCGATTTCTGCCTCATAAATAGCACGTTTACGGTCAATTTCAGCTTTTTCATCGCGGCAAGCCTGAAGATCGCGCTGAACACCAGTGTAGGAAGTGCTCAGTTCTTCATATTTCTTGTTCAGTCCTTTGAATTTTTTTGAACTCACACATGAGAACAACAGCACAGGAAAAGCTGCGAGTAAGGGTAGATGTTTCAATGTCATACATTAAAATTTGAAGTGAAGTTACATAAATATCCTTCTGATAAAAGCGTAAATTGACACATAATTAAAAAAACCCATGAAAAAGTTTTTGCTGATAATAGGCATACTTCAGAATTGTTTTTTTCTCCATGCGCAGACTCATATTTCTGGCGGGGCTTTGAAGCCGGAGCAGGCGCTGATGGATATCCGGCATTACAACATAGTGCTGGAGGTTCGTCCGGATCAGGGATATTATGAAGGGTTTACCGAGATAAAACTGGATTTGCAGGCAACGTCCTCCATGTTGTTGTTTGATCTTGATTCCTTATTTACGGTATCCGGCATTTGGGTGGATGGAGTGCCTGTGGGCTTCAAACATCAATCCGGTCTGATTCGAATTACGGGAAAAGAAGCCTTTTCAGCAGGCAGACACGTGGTTAAAGTTGCCTATGGCGGTAAACCACATATTGCGGTTAATCCTCCCTGGGATGGAGGTATTCAGTGGAGCCGGGATAGTCTTGGTCGTCACTGGGTGGCCATGAGTTGTCAGGAAGATGGGGCCGATATATTTTTTCCGTGCAAAGATCATCCCAGTGATGAGCCGAATGAAGGAGTAGATATGGTCATCACCGTTCCGAAGGGAATGGTAGTGGCCGGACCGGGTTTACTTCAGCGCCAGCAGACAAAGGGAACGAAAACGACCTGGCACTGGAAAACGAATTATACCATCAATAATTATTGTGTTGTATTCAATGCCGGATATTATAAAGTGGAGCGCAGGACGTACCAGACTGTGGCGGGCAGAAGTGTTCCGATGGAGTACTATGTGCTGGACTACAACCGGCATCGTGCGGCTAAACATCTGGATTTACTGGAGCGCTCAACCCGTTTGCTTGAAAAATATTTCGGAGAGTTCCCTTTCGCAAAGGAAAAGATCGGGATAGTTGAAACGCCACATTTAGGTATGGAACACCAGACCATGAATGCGTATGGAAACCGATACAGGTATACAAAGATCGGGAAAACGGATTTCGACTGGCTGATGCATCATGAATTTGGACATGAGTGGTGGGCCAATAAGGTAAGCAACAAAGACTGGGGCCATATGTGGATACAGGAAGGGATCTGTAGTTTTGGGGACGTGCTGTTCTACAATGATTTCGGCGGGAAGGATATTTATCTGAAGAGAATGAAAGAGATCGCCCTGCAAACCCAGAACCAATTGCCCATTGTACAGGGAGATGTGGTGGATTCCCGACAGGCCTATCATTCCGATATTTATGGAAAAGGAGCATTTTTTATGCATACCCTTCGCTACGTCCTGGGAGATGATGTGTTTTTCCCGGCATTAAAAGCTTTTGCCACAGATCCTTCCTTTACGTATGACCAGACGGTAGTGACAAACGATGTACTGCAGCATTTCAGTAAATACGCTAAAAAAGACCTGACGCCGTTGTTCAGTCTGTACCTGTACAGTACGGATAAATTATCCGTTCGGGTTCGGGAAACTGCTGGTAATACGTATCAGATATGGCTGGAGAATATGGCTATGCCCTTACCGCTGGATGTACAAACGACAACTGGCAGGCAACGACTTATGCTTTCCGGTAAGGCGATAAAAATAACATCCGGATCTATGCCTGTAATAGATCCGGATGGTTATTATTTAAAAAAGGTAATCTATGAGTAGTTGCTTTTCTGAGCGGATTACTTAACCAGTACTCCACTGGCCACGAACTGAATATCTTTTTTGGGCTTTTTGATCTTACGGATCTGTGCTTTGGATTGACCGGCGTCCATTGCATAATGCCTGAGCTGTTCTACAGATGTTTCTTTAACATTGGCAACCCCTTCCAGCACAACGGTTTGCCCAACAATATTTTGTGGCATGAAGAACCCGTAATCCCGGAATTTTACCATGATGTCATCACCGCCTTCGCGCCTGATTTTCATCCAGCAGCCCTTTTCCTTACAAACCTCCGTAACGGTTGCCGTGATTTTACCGGAATAACTGCTCCCATTCATTTTGGCTGGCAATTCCGTTACCGGAATGGAGGCTTCAGCAGTTGTACCCGATCCGTAAGTTACACCAGAAGCTGCCGTCTTGGGAGATTGCGCCTGTAATGACGATGCCACAAAAACAGCTACTGAAAAGAAGAGTGCTTTCATCTTAAATTGATTTGAAACAAAGGTAGTTTTAGAAAAAACGATTTTTTAAAAATTTTTTAGTTTTAAATTAAAAAGAGTATATTTAGATCAGCAAACAGTACCGCAATAGTACTTTGATTTCTCATGTTCCCCCGATGTTCCCATCGGGGGTTTTTTATGGTGAAAAACACTAATAATTTTAGTGAAAAAACTGCTAAAAACATTAGTCTGCCAATTTTTTTCCCCTTATCTTTACCCCGTAAATCAGAAAATCACTTTTAAAAACCAGACATATGTCAAACGAGAAACTGAAGGCGCTTAAGCTTACAATAGACAAAATTGAGAAGGATTTTGGCAAGGGAAGCGTCATGATGATGAATGAGCGGGGGGAGCAGATACAGGAGGTGATATCAACAGGTTCTATTGGTCTGGATATAGCATTGGGTATCGGTGGACTGCCTAAGGGAAGGGTTATTGAAATATATGGGCCTGAGAGTTCGGGAAAGACGACGGTGGCTACCCATGTGATTGCCGAAGCGCAGAAAAAAGGCGGTATTTGTGCCATCATTGATGCGGAGCATGCGTTTGACAGTGCCTATGCCCAGAAATTAGGGGTGGACGTAGACAATCTGCTGATTTCACAGCCGGATTATGGAGAGCAGGCGTTGGAAATAGCCGACCGCCTGATTCTTTCGGGAGCGTTGGATGTAGTGGTGATTGACTCGGTTGCGGCACTGGTTCCCAAGGGAGAACTGGAAGGAGAAATGGGTGACAGCAAAATGGGACTTCAGGCCCGACTGATGTCACAGGCACTCAGGAAGTTGACGGCTACGATTTCCAAGACCAATACCATCTGTATTTTCATCAACCAGCTGCGCGAAAAGATAGG
>CANHUD010000027.1 GCA_947463665.1 Sphingobacteriales bacterium | reverse complement strand
TGGGATAAATCAGATATGTACAATCTTGGTCTGGACATGGCTTTCCTCAAGAATAAGCTGACCGCCACAGTCGAAGTCTTCCGAAACAAGCGGTACGATATGTTTGCCCAGCGCATCTCTATTGTACCTGTCGAACTGGGTTCTGCTCCTCCAAGAGTTAATTATGGTGCCTTACAGGTACAGGGGCTGGATTTTTCTGCCAACTATCGGGATAACATCAATAAAAACGCCAGTTTCAACGTAGCCTTCAACATTGGATTTGCCAAGGATAAAGTCCTTCAGTTTGATGAAACGCCTGAACGTGAATTCAACCGACTTACCGGAAACAATTCCGATCGCATCTGGGGATATGTAGCCGATGGCATTCTGCGGTCACAGGCTGAGCTGGATAAACTCAGAGCAAGCGGCTATAAGTTTAACAACCAGGAGCCCTTCCTTGGAATGGTGCTGATTCGTGACATCCGGGGGAATGCTACCGTGGATCCCAAAGGGAATACACCCGATGGAAAAGTGGATGCCAATGATCTTACCTGGATTGGCAACAGAAGTACACCCGCCTACAACTATGGCATCACACTTGGGTTTAAATATAAAAACATCAGCGTGGAAGCGTTCATCCAGGGATTGGGCGGATTCCAGAAATATGTACCCCCGGTTGGAAGGTTTACCATTGATGTAGTGGGAGACGCAGCCTGGTCGTGGTGGAACGATGCATTTGAGCCGGATACAAACCCCAATGGTTCAATGCCTCGTTTCGCGAGCTGGTTCGCCAACGGAGATCCTATTGGTACGAATTCTACTTTCTGGCTGAAAGATGCCAGCTTTGCCCGGTTCCGGAATCTGAATGTAAGCTATCAGCTTCCTCAGAGCATTTCCAAGAAAGTGGGAATCCGCAATGCTTCTGTATTCTACAATGGAATGAACCTGTTCTTCCTCTTCAGTAAAGTTAAAGAATGGGATCCTGAACTGCAGGGCGAGGGTATGCCGCTCAATCGTACCCATAGCTTCGGCATTCAACTATCCCTTTAAAACAAACTTATTATTTATGATCAGAATATATTCATGTGTGTTGGTGTTTGTAGCTCTGTTATTTTCTTCCTGTGAGAAAGTAATGGATAAAACAAACCTATCCAACATCACCAGCGATAAAGTACTGAACGATATCAACCTTGCCCGTGCCAATCTCAATAGAATCTACGTCATTGCCAATCCAACCTGGCAGTGGGGACAGGGCGGAAGCTCCGATGAAGCAGCCTTCGGTAATACCGGTTTGATGTATGGACGATTACTGGATTTCTCTCAAACCCAGTATACATCGCTCTATACGCAGATACGTGAAATCAATGTTTTTCTGGATGGATTGAAAGCGGGTTCTCTTCCCAAAGCAGATACCGATCCCATGCGCGGTCAGGCCCTCTTTTTCAGAGCCCATCTTTACTGGCAACTGGTTACTATCTACGGAGGTGTTCCGCTTGTATTGAGTGACCAGCAGCTGAGCAGTGAATACAATCTGCCCAGAAACAGCACCACCGAAACCGTTGCTCAGATCATCAAAGATCTGGACGAAGCCGCCACTCTTTTGCCTAATAACTATTCGGGTGAAGATTTCGGCAGGATCTATAAAGGACTGGCGATGGCTTACAAAGGACGAATTCTGCTGCATTATGCCAGTGAGCAGTTTGATCCCAATCAGTCCCGGAACAGATGGCAGGCAGCCTACGACGCTTTAGTGGCTGCAAAGACCAGTCTCGATGGTATTGGTAAAGGACTACATACAAACTTTGAACAACTTTTCTTTGACGATAATTCCACCAACCGCGAAATTATCTGGGTTCGGTTGTTCAATTCTGATGTAAGTCACCTACGCGACGCGCAGGTTCGTCCCTGCGTTATTTCCGGTGTATGTGGCGGCAGAACCGATAATCCAACCAGAGAACTGGTAGATGCATTCCCTATGCTTGATGGTAAAAAAATCAATACATCCAGCAATTATGCTTATGATCCGGTTGTATTCTGGCGCGACCGTGATCCGCGACTGGCAGCAACGGTTGCCTGGAATGGTGCCAATTATCCGATCCGGGATGTTTCACCTTTCAAAACCAGTCCTCAGCACTGGACCTTTCAGGATCATATAGGAACACCGGATGCTAACATTACGGTTAGTAGCATGCATAGCAGAAAAGCAGTTCGAACAGATTATGATATTGCACAGGCAAGGGTCAGTACCGTTCCCTGGATTGAAATGCGCTATGCAGAATTATTGCTCAATCTTGCGGAAGCAGCCAATGAGGTGGGTCGCGGTAGCGAAGCCCTGAACCATTTATTCTCTATCAGACAACGTGCAGGCATCGACAATAAAGACGGAAGGTATGGATTGGATGCTGGCATCGAATCCAATAAATCCGCCATGCGTGAAGCCATTCTGAATGAGCGGATGATCGAACTGGCTTTTGAAAATAAACGAGTGGTTGATTTCAGAAGGCGCAGACTCTATGCACGATTAAATGGTAAAGAAAGAACCGGCTTCTTTATTACGCGGACGGCAGCTTTCAATGGCCTGGTTACTGCTAACAATGAAATTCTGGCTGACCGTATCGAACTGGAGAGAAGAGTGCAGGACGGCAGAATCAATCTGAATGATCCGGTACAATACAGTACCTATTTTAAAGTTGATCCGATCAGTGTGGAAGAAGGTGCTGGAAGACCTGGCCAGACAGGTGTTAAAATCAATTATCAGGACAAATACTATTTCTTTGACATCCCTCAGGCTGTTATGGCTCGAAATCCCAAGCTGAAACAAACCAACGGATGGCCCGGAGGTGGGTTTGATCCCCTGCAATAAGCAAGTTTTTTAGAAAGGCCGGGGAGGATCATAAACCCCGGCCTTTTTTCTGTGCTGGATTTTTTAAACAACAGGGATCCCTATTTCTGAATGATTCAAACTGCCAGATGAAAAAGGCAATGCGGATCAGTTGCTGAGTTTTGAATTAGTAAAAAAGCATTTGTAAAAGAATACAGGAGAAGATTTGAGCAGTATGTAAAAGCCGGTAAAAAACCATTAAACACGGACTTACAACTAATTGAAAAGCTAAACTGAATGTAAACAGATGAACAAATATTTTATCACACTTCTTTTTCTTTCCCTCTGTCTCCCTACCCGGGCTCAATCTAAACCATTCGAAACGGCTGATTTTCGCGTGACGCTAAATGAAAAAGGATATGTTGTCAGTTTTTTCGATAAACAAAAAAAACGCGAGTATCATCCAGGAGATCAGGCAACTCCCTTGTTACGCTTATCTGTTTCAGACAAAATAGAAGAACCGATATCCATGAAGGCAGATGGCAACATGCTTACGCTTTATTACGCCCAGCGCTCCCTGTCAGCTGTTGTAACAGTAGTGAAAAAATCTTCCTATATTTCTTTTGAACTTACAGCAATTTCGGATCCTCAAAAAATTGACTGGATAGTGTGGGGCCCATTTGCCACTTCTATCCGTGAAATCATCGGCGAAACCGTGGGAGTTGTCAGAAATCATGAATTTGCACTGGGCATACAGGCGCTTAATGTTAAAACACTGGGCGGCTATCCTACTGAACTCAACGACAACGACCCTTCCTTCAATATTTTTGACACAGAAAGTCTGATTGATATTAAAGTCAGTGAAAAGAACGAAAAACTGTACCGGGGTCAAACAGCAAAGGCTACGGATAAGGGCAGTGTTCTGCAAGCCTATACCCGTAATCGTGCTGCCGACAGAATCATTCCTAACTGGGGACATACCCAGTACACATCACCTGCTTATGCAGATGGGGGCATAAAGGGCAGCAGGATCGCCTTGTTTGGCTGTGCGCCCACGAAAGTGCTGGAAACCATTCGCACGATTGAACAGGCAGAAAACTTACCACATCCCAAACTCAATGGTGAATGGATCAAAACGGCCCGGGATGCAACGGCTTCTTACCTCATCATCGGATTCAGTGAACAAACACTGGACGATGCACTGGAACTGACAGCAAAAGCCGGTTTGAAATACCTGTATCACGGTCACCCATTCAAATCCTGGGGAAGTTATTCCCTTCTTGAAGATGCATTCCCTCAGAACTGGATAAGCATGAAGAACTGTGTTGACAGAGCCAACGCAAAAGGAATTCATCTCGGCGTTCATACATTGTCGAATTTTATCAACACCAATGATCCCTATGTAACCCCCATTCCAGACAAGCGTCTGGCGGTTGTTGGAACAAGTACCCTTACACAGGGGATCGATGATGCCACACAGATTATTACCCTTGAATCACCTGTTTTTTTCAACCAGATGCAGAATAATTCCCTGCGATCCGTCCGAATAGGAAATGAAATCATTCGCTACAAAGAAGTTTCTGCTGCTGCCCCCTGGCAATTGTTGGAATGTATCCGGGGTGCTTATGGAACAAAACCTGCTCATCATGCAAAAGGAGTATCTGTTGACAAATTAATGGATCACGGATATAAAGTTTTTCTTACCAATACAGAACTTTCTGAAGAAATTGCACACCAACTGGCCCGCTTTTGCAATGAAACCGGGATCAGGCAAATTTCATTTGACGGACTGGAAGGAACAACTGCTTCTGCTATGGGACAATACGCGATCAACCTGTTTACCAAAGCCTGGTACGAAAAACTCACGCCAGCGCTTAAGGGATCTGTCATCAATGATGCAAGCGGAAGCAGTCATTACAACTGGCATATCAATACCCGCTATAACTGGGGTGAACCCTGGTATGCAGGTTTTCGGGAAAGCCAGACCCAATACCGTCTCATGAATCAGGATTATTTCAGACGAAATTACCTGCCTTCTATGCTGGGCTGGTTCAGTATGAATGCACAGACCAGTGTGGAGGATGCGGAATGGTTACTGGCACGCGCTGCAGGCTTTGATGCGGGATTCGCGTTCAATGTAAACCTAAAGCAAGTGTCTGCCAACGAAGCAAGTGACGCGATCTTTAGGGCCATCCGTACCTGGGAAACAGCCCGAATGTTGGGGGTATTTTCACCGGAACAAAAGAAACGAATGGAAAACATCCAGCAGGAATTCCATCTGGAACAACTGGCAGATGATAAATGGGAACTTTCTCCCTTACATATACAGCGATTCACGGTTTCACCCACTCCCTCTTCAGAAAATCCAGGCACAAGGGGAGTAGCATTTCATAATCCCTACGCTGAACAGTCTCTTTCTCTCACCTTACAGCTGAAGTTAGCTAAGACTGAATCGGCCGGCCCTGTTCGTTCTATAAAAATACGAATCAATGAATCTGAAAAGGTTAGTATTCCATTCGGGTTGGAACCTGATCAGATCCTGAAAATTACCCATCAAAATATGGCCCAACTCTATGATAAAAACTGGCGGCTCCTACAGTCTATTTCTCTTCCTTCACCAATACCGAAGGTGCAAAACGGGGTCAATACCGTTTTTATAGAAGCAGTTGTTGCCTCTCACAGTCATCCACCGATTTACGTTGAATGTAAAACAGTGGGCACTCCGGAATTGCTAAAAAAGCCTGCTTCTCCGTCTAAAAAATAATCACGTCCCTTCATTCTCAACCAGTTTAATCTACTGCTATGCTAAAATTATCCTGTATCGTATTGTCAGGTATCCTGATGGCTTCCACCGCTCGTTCTCAAATCACGTATAAAGCAGATGAGCTGCAGCTGGAGCTGGATAAATCAGCCCGGTTAACGGCGATCAAGAATCTTCGGCTTCAGAAAAATTATCTGAGCAGCGATACCACAACCTCTCTGCTGACACTGGTTTCAGGTGCCCGCAGGCTCACACCTGTTCAGGCTCAATACCTGACAGGAGGAGCTAAAATGCTCTTGCGCTATCCGGAAGGGTTATCGGTAGAAATTGCCGTCCGAAAGAAAAATACCCACCTTGTTTTTGAAATCACCCGGGCCGAGCCGGCCGCTAAAATCGATGCAGCCATCTGGGGTCCATATCCCACCACCATTTCAGCGATCGTAGGTGAAGTAATCGGAGTAGTCCGGGAAAAAGAACTGTCCATCGGCTTGCAAGTACTTAATACCAAAACACTGGGAGGAGCTCTTCCGAACAATGAAGGCAGCACGTTCACTCGCGGACTGGCAGCAGAGCCGCGTCCCTGGGGCAGCCTGATCCAGGCGTATTCTATTAACCGGGATAAACCCCGCTTCGTGGATGCCTGGAACGGTCAGGTGAAAAACATGCCGGTAGCCCCCCTCAAAGGAGAAACCATTGTGGGTAGTAAGATCGCCTTATTCAGCTGCAAAGAACCTGAAACCCTTGACCGCATCGAACAGATCGAGCTGGCAGAGGGACTGCCACATCCTACCATCAAAGGTGTCTGGTTTAAAAAATCACCGTATTTCAACCAATCCTATCTCATCTCTTCGTTCTCGGAAAATAATATGGATTCCCTGATTGGCTATACCCGAAAAGCCGGACTGATGTCGCTCTACCACCCCGGCCCCTTTGACAGCTGGGGCCATTTCATCCTCGATAAAAAAGATTTCCCAACAGGCTGGCCGGGTATGAAAGCCTGTGTAGATAAAGCCCGTAATGCAGGAATCATGACGGGTGTTCACATGCTCTCCAATTTCATCAATACCAACGATCCATACATTACACCGGTGCCCGATAAACGCCTGAGTGTAACAGGTACCACCACCGTGGAAAAAGATATAGATGCCGCTGCCAAAGAAATAATAGTGGCTTCGCCCGATATCTTCCGTCAGACTAATTTCGATTTTCTCCATTCCGTTAAAATCGGCGATGAAATCATCCGGTATAAAAAAGTATCCGATAGTTTCCCCTACACGCTGCTCGACTGCCAGCGCGGGGCCTTCGGAACCCGACCATCCGCACATGCCAAAGGCAGCACAGCCGGAAAACTATTCGATCATCCGTACAATGTTTTCTATCCGGATATCCATATGCAGCGCGAAATGGCGGGAAAATTCGCCGACTTTCTCAACCAGACGGGCGTGCAGCATTTCGATTTTGACGGTCATGAAGGCGGTCTGGCTTCCGGTCAGGGCGACTATGCGCTGGAATTGTTTGCCCGTGATGTACTCGATAAAGTAAAACATGAAATTATCTGCGGCACCAGCAACAGCAAAACCTTTTTCTGGCACTCCGGTTCACTCTATAACTGGGGAGAACCCTGGTATGGAGGCTTCAGGGAAAGCATGCAGCAGTACAGAATTGATAACCAGGCCCTCTTCGCAAGAAACTATATGCCACACATGCTGGGCTGGTATCTGATGACCGAAGGAACATCCATGGAAGAAATGGAATGGATGCTGGCCCGGGCAGCCGGTTATGCCGCCGGATTTGCACTGGTGGCCAACCCCAACGCCCTCCGGGGAAATCCGGATACCGATGCATTGATGAATGCCATACAGGAATGGGAAACCGCCCGACATTCCAACTCTTTTTCCGACGAACAAAGAGAACGAATGAAAAACCCTAAAAAAGAATTTCATCTGCAACGCCTGAATGAACAACAATGGCAACTGACGGAATATCAAACTTCTCCGGCCCTGATTCGGGAATTTTACATCCGCCAGCCGGGTGAACCTACCGCTACCAGCTTTGATTATCAGCAAACATGGAATGACCAGCCTCTTCAACTGCGGATCTATGCCAATGGAAAAGAAGGATCCGCCAAAGATATCCGACTCGTTTTCGATAACTATAACGAAGTAACACTGCCCGTTGAACTGAAAGCAGGTGAGTCATTGGTATGTAACCCAAATGGAGAGATCCGGATCACCAATGCAAGAGGCCGGTTACTTCAGACCGTCCGACTTCCCGCAGCGCTGCCTGCCATCTCCAGAGGTGTACATAAGGTGGTGGCCGATTGCTCCTTCAGCGGAGAGGAGCCCCCGAAACTCGAAATTCAGTTCAGAGGCTCCGTTCAATCCGAAACAGTACAGGTAAAAAAACCTTGATCGTCAGGGTTTCATTTCCCTCACCCAGCGGTGGTAAAAAGCACGGGATAGTTTATAAGTATTGCCCTCCGGTTTGGTTAGTAGTGAAGGCTGGTGCGACAGAGTCCAATCCACTTCCCAGGAAGAAAGTTTCCTGTAAAATGGATTGGACTCATTTGCAGGCCGGTTGTATTCATGGTTGATCTTTTCCTCTACATATCTTTCTGAAACAGGTTTAGACAGCTCAGCGTCCAGAAAATCAATGAACATCTTCCATCTGGGTTTATAAAAATGCCGGATCAGTCCATTCCACTGCCTGGCTGCATAATCATATTGAATGGCCTTGGGATCATACGGGCCGTATATAGTCAGTAGACTCCGGGCATTCTGCTCATACAAATCTTTTTCCGCCTCTGTTTTGCCTATTTTCCTGGCATCCTCTATCCATTTCCCCAATAAAAATTCCGACCTGCTTCCCAATAACCTGTTCAGATCATCCATCAACAGCAAAAATTTTCTGCTGCTTTTTCTGAATGCCCGCTGATCCCCCTTCCTGTAAGCATCTGCCAACTCCTGTTGCAGCTGAATCGAAAGATCCGCCAAGCACTGACGGGTCAGATCGGCCAGATCATACTGATACGTATCTGTTATCTGTGTACTATCCGATGCGGATAGCATATTTCCCAGCGCTTCCCATAACCCACTGAAGCGATAGTTTTGGGGCGAATTCAGGGCTCCATTCGGGGAGGCGCCGTTTATTTTTAAGGCCGGGCGACTGCAGATAGCGGATTCCATAAACGGTTCTATCCTTGTTTTGACTCCATAATTCAACTCCAGCAGACTGTCCCAAACCTGAAGCACCTTTTTATCCAACCGGCCATAGCGGGCATGTACATAATCCTGTAACCAGTCTTTCATTACTGGAGCTTCTCTGCGCCAGGCCATTTCGCTGGCGGCTTCATATATAATAGGATTGTGGCCAATGGCCTCCGGAAAAAGTCCTATCCCGGTTAGTTTTCCGGAATTCTTATCCGCAAGAATGGCCGGAAATCGCTCGATTATACCGCTCAGATTCCCGCCCATGACCGTATTTCCACCAAAATTATGAATGATCCCGGCTACCCAGGGTCTTCCCCAGAAGGCTTCACTTCCTTTCCATCTGGAGGCATTGAGATCAAGCATCAAAATGCGATCCTCCGGAATAGAGGTGACGATGGCCTTTCGCATGCTCCAGGTCTGCATGGCAATCCGGGCCTTTGGGTCAACGGAAAGGGTAGTTGCCACAATAGCCCTGCCCACCTGCGCCAGATACGCATCGCCTTTTTCAGGCGGTTCCCCCTCGTGAAACGGATCGGCCGCATAAAGATGATCCGTGCCAAATAAACGGGTCTGCTCTTCCAAAAACGCCCTGCTCATTTTTTCAAAAAGCGGATCCAGCGGATCCAGCTGCGCGGTTCCGGGTCCAACATAAAACCAAATGGGTTTTTGAAGGATTTTAGCCTCCGGCTGCTTTTTAATGAGTGCCAGGGGTACATAGCCTGTGAACCCCTGCAGGATGGGCGTCATCCCCAACGATCGCTGGCGCGCAAGAATTTTTTGCTGTAACTCCACACTCCGGTCGATCCATGCCTGCGGAAGCGGACCAAAAATGGATTCAATGTTCGTCATCCACTGCCAGGCCCCATAGGCCGGACCTACCAGGAATTGCCTGATTTCATCATCTGTCATGTTGAACCTGCGAAGGGTACGCTGCCATACAGCCTCCTGACCGGTTACCGCCAGCGGCATATTGATGCCATGCATGGCCATCCAGTCGATCTCCTGCTCCCAACGTTCCCAGTCCCACCAGCTCATTGAATAATTGAACGTACAATAATTCAGATATACCCTCGATTCATACGGGCTTGCTATCCGAATGGGTTCTGTTACCGATGGTAATTTTTCAGGAAGATGCATCTGACTACCACACCAGCTTAGCTGCACACGGGCAATGTATTTCAGATACCAGTTCAGCGCCGAAGCAATGGATACCGCAGATGTGCCGCTCAGCACAATCCGATCGTTTCGGGAAGAAATCTCAAACCGGTCACGACCGCCATCCTGACGGCTGATCCATTCTGTTGTTATCTGATAATGATGGTTGGGTAATACTCGTTTGATCAGGGCCTGTATGGCTGCATTGCTACTATCCTGACCTGTTACTAGTCCGCTTGTCAGCAATAGGCAAATCACTAAAAAATATGCATGTTTCATAACCAGTAAGTTCGGAAGTTATTATAATCGGCACCGGACCTGAATTATCAGAATGCAGGAAAATTTTACCTTGTTACAGCTCCATCGCTCCCCAACTAAAGATTATTACAGATATTCAGGTAGAAACACGATCAAATGAAAAAAATAAATACATCCCTGCTGGTGCTGCTGCTGTTTTTAGGAAACCGGTCTGCCAGCGCACAGACGGTTACGTTTGCCTCGCTACTCAGGGAAATGGCCAGTCGGGAAGCACTTGCCCGCTTTCCTTTTCCTGGCTATCAGTCGCTCCAGGCCAGTAGTTATAACCGCCAGTCTACCATTAAAGACGGAGCCGGATGGTTTGCAGACAGTGATGGAATTGGGTTCATCCGCACCGAAAAAAATGGAACTGCCGAAGAATGGGTAGTGATGGAACACGAGGGTCCGGGCGTTATAACCAAAATATGGGCGCCTTATTTTTATTACGGCGGACTGGAAGACCTGGAAGGTCCGGATATCATCATTTATCTCGATGGGAAACCAGCACCGGTGATCCGGGAGAATTTTTTCAAGTTCATTCAGGGATATGGCAGCATCCCGCCCCCGTTTTCCCGCAGAACGGCCCGAGCCGGAAATAGCTATCTGCCCATCCCGTTCTCCAAAAGCTGCAAGATCACATTCAGCAAAAAATCGTTTTACAACATTATAAACTACCGCGCCTATGAGAAAGGAACCATCGTTGAATCGTTCCATCCCTCCCTGCTGAAAAGCAACTCCGGCCTGCTGCAGGAAGTGGCCCAATCCCTGCAGTCTCCTTTCCGGAACGCTCAGGGAACTATATCTGCCGCTCCCTCTATGCTGCAACCCGGCAAAGAACTGCTGCTCGCAATACGCCATCCGGCGGCCATCCGGCAACTGGAGATCTGGCTGGATCCTGCACAGGTGGCTCTACACCGGGAAATCCTCCGCTCCCTGGTGCTGACGGCCTCATTCGATGGGGAAGCAACGGTCTGGACGCCGGTGGGAGATTTTTTTGGCAGTGCCAATGCGCTCAATCCGTTTCAGACCTGGACCCGCAATGTGCAGTCGAACGGTCAGTTATCCTGTAGCTGGGTGATGCCTTTTCGAAATGAAGCTACCATCGTCCTCAAAAATCTATCCGATAAACCCATCGAAATTCAACGATTTGAAATCCGGCACGCCCCCTGGAAATGGGACGATCGCTCCATGTATTTTCATGCGAACTGGAGAGGGGATGATATATTACAGGGCTCAACGTTTGCAGACTGGAATTTTATCGACATACAGGGGAAAGGAGTTTTTGTGGGCGATGCCTGGACCGTTCTCAATCCGGATTGGGGATGGTGGGGCGAAGGAGATGAAAAGATCTATGTAGATGAAGCCTGGGCACGCAAATTTCCTACTCATTTCGGAACCGGTACGGAAGATTATTATGGATGGGCCGGTGGAGATCATCCGTTTAAAGACGATCGATTCTCCCATCCCTATCTCGCCAATATCACGGTTGGCTCCGCTACCAAAACCCGGCAGGGGGTGAGAGGCTTTAACATCAGTACACGGGAACGGGCACTGGATGCCATTCCTTTCCAGCAGCGCCTGGTGTTTGATATGGAAGCTTCACCGGGTGTGCAGATCCGGAACCCCTGGGACCATCTGGGATACAGCTCCATGGTGTTCTGGTATGGACGCCCCGGTGCCCGCCACAACAGACCGCCTCTGCCGGAAAAAGCAGTCAGGCCCATCATCACACTGGAAACACTGGATCAGCTGGCCAATGCCATCCGGAAAAACCAGCAGGGTATTCCGGGTGCCATTGAATGCCAGCAACTCGTTCAGATGTCCCGGTCAGGTAATATGGAGGTACAAATAGATTCATCCTTTTCCAACAGGAAGTCAATCCATTTTAACCGAAACAATTTCGCCCGTATCACGGCCCAAAAACCAGGTGATGAAATAACCTTTGTGGTTAGTGAGCAATTTAAACCGGGAGACCTGAAGGTTCAGATAGCCAAACAACGCGGATTTGCATCCATTCAGTTTTTTGTAAACGGTAACCAGGCATCGGATGTCATACAGCTGGATGTAGAGGGCAACCCTTTCCCGGCCATCATCGATCTGGGCCGGCATCAACCGCAGAACAACCAGATGAATGTAACCGTACGATTTGTTGCGCCTGCAAAAGCGGGAGATAAATATTTAATTGCAGGTATCGACTATCTTATTATCCGTCCGGATTAGTATATTGGAAATGAATTGAATGATGCTCAAATCTTCTTACATCAAATATTTTTTCCAGGCTGTCTGCATCTGTACGGTTTTTTCCTGTGGAGAAAACCAAAAGAGTCAGTCTGAGCCTGCCTCTGTTTCCGGAGTACCGGGTACTTTCGGATACGATAAATCTTTTCTACGGCATTACCAGCCGGATGTTATAGAGCTTTCCCATCCGGATGGTGCTGCGATCCTAATTGCGCCCGCGCTTCAGGGCAGGGTTATGACCAGCACCGCTGCCGGCGATAGTGGTGCCAGCTTCGGATGGATCAACCATGATCTCATCGCATCCCCACAACACATGCCTCATTTTCACCCATTTGGTGGGGAAGAACGATTCTGGCTGGGGCCGGAAGGTGGAAAATTCTCCGTTTATTTCAAACGGGGGACAAATTTTGTTTTCGAAAACTGGTTTGTCCCCAAACAACTGGATACGGAGCCCTTTCATGTCGTATCTGCAGGTAATGCCGAAGCGGTATTCGAAAAGAAAATCACATTGGAAAATTATGCAGGAACCATCATGGAGGCCCAGGTTTCGCGTACCATCCGACTGCTGGAACGTTCTGCTGTAGCAGCGTTGCTGGGCGTATCCATTCCAGAAGGGTTACAGCTGGTAGCCTTCGAATCAGATAATGTGCTGTCGAATCTGGGTAAAAACGCATGGACAAAACAAAACGGATTGCTATCCATCTGGATTTTAAGTATGCTGCAGGCATCCGATAGCACGGTAGTGGCTATCCCGTATCGGAAGGAAGGCAACGGTTCCATCGTAACCGATACCTATTTTGGTAAAGTTCCACAAGATCGCCTGAAAACTGATTCATCGCTCCTTCTGTTCAAAGCGGATGCACATCATCGCTCTAAAATAGGAGTGGGGCCGTCGCGGGCTACACCAGTTATAGCCAGCTATGATCCGCTGAAGAAACTGCTTACCATTGCACAGTTCAGTATGGATACGAATCGTACCGATTATCTTAGTTCCCTTTGGGAATATCGGGAAGATCCTTTTGGCGGGGATGTTATCAATGCCTATAATGACGGACCGGTAGACTCCGTACAGATGGGAAAATTCTATGAACTGGAAAGCTCCTCTTCTGCAGCAGAACTAAAGCCGGGAGAATCTATCCGCCATATACACCGAACCATTCATTTCATCGGTAATCGGGATGATCTGGATAAACTGACACAACAGGTACTGGGTGTTCCGCTTAAAAAAATCAGCCTCTAAATTTCTTTTTTCATGCCCCGATTTTTTCTTCATTTTCGATTCCTCTGCTTTCGGACAAGATAATCATTCCGGTCTTTTAAAGAACCAACAAAACATTTAACCATGCATACAAATCGTCGAAAATTCCTCAAACTTTCCAGCCTGGCAGGTCTTGGAATCGCAGGAAGCGGAACTGCTTTAGCAAATACTTCTACAGAGGTTTCCCATTCCCTCCCTAAAAATCGCTTTAACATGAGTGGTTATGCCGCACCCAGGCTGGATAAGGTTCGGGTGGCGATCATAGGGCTGGGAGCCAGAGGGTCCGGTGCCGTCAGCCGGCTTTCTCTGATTGATGGAGTAGAGATCGTGGCGCTTTGCGATCAGTATTCGGATAGGGTAGAACGCCAGCAGGCGAAACTCCGGAAACAAAATCTGCCGGAAGCCAAATCGTTTTCCGGGTCCAAAGAAGCATGGAAGGCTGCCTGCGAGCTCCCGGATCTGGATCTGGTATACATTACCACACCGTGGTCGCAGCATACACCTATGGCCGTTTATGCCATGCATCAGGGTAAACATGCGGCTATCGAAGTGCCGGCCGCTACTACCTTGGATGAGTGCTGGCAGCTCGTGGAAACATCGGAACGCACCCGTAAGCACTGCATGATGCTGGAGAACTGTTGCTATGATTTTTTTGAGCTGCTTACCCTGAATATGGCCCGACAAGGATTTTTCGGTGAGATTGTACACGTTGAAGGTGCCTATATCCATGACCTCCTTCACATGAACTTTTCAAAGAATAGTTATGCAGAAATGTGGCGCTTAAAAGAAAATCAGTTCCGAAATGGAAACCTCTATCCCACTCACGGTCTGGGACCGGTTTGCCAGGTGCTGAACATCAACCGCGGGGACCGGATGGACTACCTCACCTCTATGTCTACCAACGATTTTCAGATGAATGCCTTCGCCCGACAAAAAGCAGCAGAAGATCCTTTCTTCAAACCTTTTGATACGAATAGTTACAGAGGCAACATGAACACATCGGTTATACGAACCGCACTGGGAAAAACCATAATGTTGCAGCACGATGTCACCTCGCCAAGACCTTACTCCCGCATCCATCTGATTAGCGGAACCAAAGGAATGGCTTCCAAATGGCCGGAACCGGAACGTATCGCAAAAGGTCATCAATGGATTAGCGATGCGGATATGAAAAAACTCGAGGCAGAATACACGCCCGAGATTGTCAAGCATATGGGAACGATCGCTAAAGAAATCGGTGGTCACGGAGGAATGGATTTTCTGATGGACTGGCGCCTGATCGATTGCCTGCGCAACGGCTTGCCGCTGGACCAGGATGTGTACGATGCGGCGCTCTGGAGTGCCATTGCACCCCTTAGTGAAAAGTCTATAGCCAAGCGATCATCATCGGTAGATGTTCCCGATTTTACCGGTGGCTGGTGGAAGTCGAACAAGCCGGTCAGCCTCTCTCTCTCCGGTGGCGGAAATACGATGGTTCGTAAAATGATTAAGTAAGTAGCAAGAAACAAAATTGGTTAATAAAGTAGAATGATCGGTCAATAAAGAGGAGATCATCCTACAAAAGTTCGGATATATTTACAACCGTACAAATAGACCTGCCATCAGCAAACATCATCGCAGCAGTTTAATACGAAAATTTAGCAGCAGGATCTGAATAGTCGAGTTTGGTTATTAAGGATTTGTTGCCCGCAAGGATCTACAAGTTCATTCGCCCTTCAATATCTATTGAAGGGCTTTTTTTATCCGTTTATACTCATCCACCGGCTAAAAAAAATCCCCTCCGGGTGGAGGGGAAATTACATTTCTTGTGGAGCCAACTAATAAGTAGAGCTTTTCAAGGGGATAAGGATTGGATTTTTTGCTTCAGCGGTACGAAATCGCTTAACAAACGGATGGTCGGTTTTCAGGACTAGGA
>CANHUD010000026.1 GCA_947463665.1 Sphingobacteriales bacterium | reverse complement strand
GACCTTGGAGGTGCCGACCCTGGAGGTAGTCGATATTCAAATTTTACCTAACTTAGTGTATTATGACACTATTCGTAGCAGGCCTCCCCTATGACGTAGACAACGCGGAGCTCCAAGAGATCTTCGAGAAATTCGGTGCCGTAAAATCGGCCAAAGTAACGCTGGACCGCGAAACGGGCAAATCCAGAGGATTTGGGTTCGTAGATATGGAAAATGATGAAGATGCCCTTCAGGCCATCGAACTGCTGAATGAAATCTCACTCGATCGAAAAGGGAAACCGCTCGTAGTAAAGAAAGCAGAAGACCGACCGGCAGCTTCTTCCCGCCCTGGTGGCTTCCAGAACCGACCAAGCCGTCCAAACAACAACCGATTCAATCGCTGGTAATATAAACATATTAAAAAAAGAGGCTGTCTCACGTAAGGCAGCCTCTTTTCTTTTATCCGAATAACACCGGATTCAGCGGTGTATCAATGATCTCGCCCACTTTCGCTCCCGGGCACCAGGTATTCCAGTCGTTCACCTGATTCTCATTCTCTGGCTGTTTCAAAATCATATCCCGATCCATGTAAATAATGGTCATCACCTTGCGCATCTGGTCTGTAGTATTCGGCCCCGCCCGATGAAACACCCAGCCGGAATGAAAACTGATCTCTCCGGCATCAAAAGCCTCCACCACATGCGGGAAATCAGTGACCCTCAACCTCCTGGCGATCATCGCCTCACTCTCATCACCGATCGCCAGTTCCCGGCCTTCTACGATCTCATGACTTCCGGCACTGAACTCCAGCGGCCCCATCTCCAGTGGTGTGGCCTGCAAGGGCATCCAGGCCGTTACCGTTTTATCCGTTTCCAATGGCCAGTAATACTGGTCGGCATGCCAGGGTGTAAATCCTCCCCCCGGCTCCTTATACAGGGCCTGATCGTGATACATCCTCACTCCCTCACACTGCATCAACCCGGCCGCAATGCCCGCCAGTCGCCTGCTGAACACAAACGCACGAATACGTTCATCCTCCCGCCAGAGATTCATCAGCTGCAAAAACGCTTTACCATACGTACCGCGTTCTTCCATCGCCCTTGATTCCCGGTTCAGCTCCTGAACCTTTTCGGTTATTACAGCTGAAAAATATTCCAGTGCCTCCGCATTCAGTACCTGCTTCAGTTTGATGAATCGGTTCTGCTGATAAAAGGCTTTCTGTTCGTCGGTCAGCGCATACGGCTCATCCAGAAAACGCTGTAAAGAAAGAGAAAGGACAGACATCGTTGATTTTTGCCAAAAAGATACGAAAATCCCCCGCACGCCGCCGATAAATTCCTATATTTGGAAAGACCCACCTATCGGCTGTTTGTTCTGCAGATCGCGGAGCAACAGCCGATTTTTTATTTCAACCCTATCAACATGTCGATACGCGAATTACTGAACGATTATACTCCTGCACAGGGCTGGGACGAAATGTTTGACGGATCCTCCGTACGACCGGCCTATCAGCCGGTAATGGACCGGCTCGCTGCTATGGGATTCGATGCCATCCAAAAATACCACGCACAGGCCGGCGAACTCTTCATGAGCCAGGGGGTAACCTTCACCGTTTACAGCGAAGACGAAGGGATCGAACGCATCTTCCCGTTCGATATCATCCCGCGGATCATCACCGGCACCGAATGGGCACAGGTGGAAGCCGGGATCCGGCAACGGCTCAAAGCCCTCAATAAATTCCTGCACGATATCTACCATGAACAACACATCCTGCGGGATAACATCATACCTGCCTGGCTCATCGCCTCCTGCCCGCATTATACCAGAGAGGTCCATGGCATCAACGTACCCCATGATCTCTATGTTCATATCTCAGGCATCGATCTGATCCGGGGAGAAGATGGCCGGTTCTATATCCTGGAAGACAATCTGCGAACGCCTTCCGGAGTATCCTACATGCTGGGAAACCGCGAGGTCACCAAACGCCTCTTCTCCAACCTGATCAATACCAACCCGGTGCGGATGATCAACAATTACCCGCTGCTGCTGCACTCCATCCTGCTCTCCCTCTCCCCACGGAATGTGCGACAGCCAATGGCGGTTATCCTTACGCCCGGCGTGTTCAATTCAGCCTACTATGAACATACGTTCCTGGCCCGTCAAATGGGCATTCCGCTCGTAGAAGGCCGCGACCTGGTGGTAAGCAACCATAAGGTCTTCATGAAAACGACCCGCGGCCTCGAACAGGTAGATGTCATCTACCGGCGGATAGACGATGAATTCCTCGACCCCATCAGCTTCAAACCGGATAGTATCCTCGGTGTGGCCGGCCTGCTCGGCGTCTACCGAAAAGGCAATGTGGCGATCGTAAACGCCATGGGCAACGGCGTAGCCGATGACAAAGCTGTATATGCCTACGTGCCGGATATGATCCGCTACTACCTCAATGAAGAACCCATCCTCCCGAATGTCCCTACCTACCTCCTCCATGATCCGGAACACCGCGCACATGTTTTTCAAAACATGGAAAAAATGGTCATTAAAGGTACTAACCAATCCGGTGGGTATGGCATGCTGATGGGTAACAAAGCATCGCAGGAAGAGATCGACCTGTTCAAAAAGAAGATCACCGATAACCCGCGCGAATTCATCGCACAACCTATTATCCGTCTCTCCACCGTGCCCTGCTTCCTCGACGGAAAACTCACACCCAGACATGTGGATCTCCGGCCCTACGCACTCTGCGGCCCTTCCGGCATTGAAATCGTGCCGGGCGGCCTCACCCGCGTGGCCCTCAAAGAAGGATCACTGGTGGTGAACTCGTCGCAGGGCGGAGGCAGTAAGGATACCTGGATCATTGATTAACCCTAAACACATCCCATGCTCAGTAGAAGCGCTGATTCCCTTTTCTGGCTTAACCGGTACATCGAACGTGCCGAAGGCCTGCTGCGTACGCTCCATACGTCGTATGTATTGTCGCTCGACAAAGGCCCGTACGTAAACGATAGCTGGACCACCATCCTCGATATCTTCTCTGGTTTTTCAGACGATGAAAAACGTCGTGTCGAAACCACTTCCGCCATCATCGTAGAGCATATCCTCCTGGATCCCTCCAACCCGAACTCGCTCCGGAACATCCTCACCCGAGCCCGTGAAAATGCACGCAGCATGCAGGATCACCTCACCAAAGAAGTATGGGAACAGGTGAATTTCATGTACCACCGCATCAACAGCAACAGCATCGATGCACAACTCACTTCCGGCAATGAGATCGCCGTCATCGAAAGTGTACTTACCAACTGCCTGCTCTACACCGGCATCCTGGAAAGTACGATGTTTCGCGGCATGAGCTGGGACTTCATGAACCTCGGCAAATACATCGAACGATGCCTGCTCAGCATCGATCTCATGGAAAAACAGATCACCATTAATGATCTCTCAGAAGAAAAAGATATTCTGTACTGGCGGCACCTGCTGTTCTCCCTCTCCGGTTACGAATTCCACCTCAAAAATTACAGAAGCCAGGATGCTAACCAGAATGTAGTGCACCAGGTGCTACTGAACGATCTCTTCCCACGGTCCGTTCTCTACTGCCTGCAACACATCGATACCTACCTAGGGAACATCGTACAGGCCAATGACCCGGCAGATCCCACCGGCCTGCTCCGTCAATTCGGACGCATCAAAAGCTCTGTGGCCTTCGCCGACGAACACATGATCCGGCAAACCGGTGTGCCGCAGTACCTGTCGAGGCTCCGGAGCGATCTCTACGCCTTCTCCTCCACCCTCGGCCAAACCTATTTCTCTTACGCCTAAACACTCCGCATGTCTGTTTACAAGATCATCCACATCACCCAGTATACCTACGAACGGCCCGTTACCGAAAGCGTGAACGAGATCCGCGTCTATCCCTATTTTTCTGAGGATCAGGAGATCCTGCAGCACGATCTTCTGGTGAGCTTTTCGCCGGATATCCAGCTCTACCGCGATTACTGGGGCAACCGTACCGGCCTGTTCAGCATTCTGGAACCGCACGACCGCCTCGTGATCGAAAGCCGGCTCATCATCCGCACCACCCGAAAGGATGCGCTGATCTGGACCGATAAGGCCAGCTTTACCCAATTACGGGCCGACATGCAGCAGAACCTTCAGCTGCTGGAACTCGCCAAACCGGAACGTATCCGCCAACAGGAAGAGATCCATCGCATCTGTTCGCTTTTCTACGATGAAACCCTGCTGGTGCCCGAAGTGGTGCAATCGTTCAGCGAATACATCTTTCAATCGTTCACCTACTCCAAAGGCATCACCACCATCGAAACGACCGTAGATGAGATCCTCGAACACCGCAGTGGTGTATGCCAGGATTTCGCCCATCTGCTCCTGCAGCTACTCCGCTCCAAAGAAATCCCCTGCCGCTATGTGAGCGGATACATCTGTCCGCATAAAAACGGTATGCGCGGCGAAGGCGCTACCCATGCCTGGGTAGAAGTATGGATCCCGGGCGAAGGCTGGCGCGGCATCGATCCCACCAACAATGTATGGGTTACCAATGCACACGTGAAACTCGCCGTAGGCCGTCATTTCTCCGACTGCAGCGTAGTAAAGGGTACCTTCAGAGGGATGGCAAAACAGGATCTCCACGTGTATGTATCCGTGGGGTATGAAGATGGAATGACCTTTGAAGAAACCAACCAGGTGATCATGCACAAAGAACCCGGACAAAACCCTTCGGATGAACTTCCCCGGCTGACCGACTGGCAGCAGCAGCAACAATAAATTCGTATCATTGACGAATGAAAACATTCGTTCTCCTCTGCTCCCTGCTGGCCTCCACCGCCACCATCGGCCAGTCGCGCATCCACCTCATTCCCCAACCGGTTTCCGTTCAGGAAAAACAGGGATCGTTCACCCCCGGTCCCAAAACCAGCATCCGCTATGATCCTGCTTTCCGCGAAGCAGCGCTCTATCTGGGTGAAGTACTCAGCATACCGGTGGCCCGCATCCTGCCCGGACAAACCGCCGGAGCGCAGACCATCCTCCTGAGCAAACAAAAATCAGCTGATTCAGCGGCCTATATCCTCTCGATCCGTCCATCGCTCATAAAAGCAACCGCCAGCCATCCGGCAGGGATTCTGTATGCCGTGCAGTCCATCGCGCAGCTCTACCTGACCAGCCGCGATAACCAGCTGCCCTGCGCTGAAATCACCGACAAGCCGCGGTTCGGTTACCGCGGACTTATGCTCGATGTGTCGCGCCATTTCGCACCTCCCGAATATGTGAAAAAAACGATCGATCTGCTCAGTCTCTACAAAATGAACCGCCTCCACCTCCACCTTACCGATGGGGCAGGCTGGCGGATCCAGATGGATAAATACCCGAAACTCACCAGCAAGGCGGCCTGGCGCACCCATCGGAACTGGAAAGACTGGTGGAAGAGCGATCGCAGCTTCTCGCTGGAGAACAATCCCGAAGCCCATGGCGGCTACTTCACCAAAGCGCAGGCCCGCGAACTCGTGACCTATGCCGCCCGCCGGGGCATCACCATCATCCCGGAAATTGAAATGCCTGGCCATTCAGATGAAGTGCTCGAAGCTTACCCGCATCTGAAATGTCCGAACGTTACACACAAGACCGGTGAGTTCTGCATCGGCAACGATTCCACCTTCACCTTCATGCAGGATGTACTCACCGAAATCATGGAGATCTTCCCCTCCACCTACCTCCACATCGGCGGCGATGAAGCCGGAAAAGGCAACTGGAAAAAATGCCCGAAATGCCAGCAACGCATCCGCGATCAAAAACTGAAAGACGAAGACGAACTGCAGAGCTATGCCATCCGGAGAATCGAACAATTCATCTCTTCCAAAGGCCGTAAACTGCTGGGATGGGATGAGATCCTCGAAGGCGGACTCGCCCCCGGCTCCACCGTGATGAGCTGGCGCGGAGAACGCGGCGGCATCGAAGCCGCCCGCATGGGGCACGATGTGATCATGACGCCCGGAAGCCACTGCTATTTCGATCACTACCAGCAGGATCCCGCCACACAGCCGGAAGCCATCGGCGGATACCTCCCCCTGCAAAAAGTCTACAGCTACGAGCCCATTCCCGCTGAACTGGAAAAAGAAAAACAACACCATGTACTGGGCGCACAGGCCAATGTGTGGACCGAATACATCCCCACTACCGAACACCTGGATTATATGATCTTCCCCCGGATCATCGCCCTCAGTGAAACCGTATGGAGCGACCCATCGAAAAAAAACTGGGATGATTTTCTGTCGAGGTTATACTACCATTACAGGTTATTACAGAAGAAAAATGTGAACTATTGCCGGCCTGCCGATAAAGTGGACATCAAACCTGCATTCGATAGCACACTACTAACCGCAACGGTTCAGCTGAACACCGAACAATACCAGCCGGAAATCCGGTACACGCTGGATGGAACAAACCCCGTATCCTCTTCAACGCTCTACACCGGACCGTTCATCATAAATAAAACCGTACAGGTACGAACGGCCATCTTCCGGAACGGAAAGGCCGTGCAGAAGGCCGATACCCTGCTCCTTGATTTTCATAAAGCACTGGGTAAATCCGTGACCTATAACCGGAAATGGGTGAGCTATCCCGCACAGAAAGAACGTACCCTGGTGAACGGATACAAAGGTTCCCTCACCTATCAGGACGGCCAGTGGCAGGGCTTCACCTCGGATCTGGACGTAGTGATCGACCTGGGAAAAACAGAAGCGCTGCGCGATGTCAGCTGCACCTTCATGCAAATCACCGGGCCGGGCGTGTACATGCCGGATTTTGTTGAAGTGTTCGTATCCGACGATGGAAAGACCTTTACCTCTGCCGGCAAGGCCCTGAACGATGTACCTACGGATGAAAACAGGCTCCGGTTCAAATCCTTCCGGGTACAACCGGTGAACACCAGCGCCCGCTACATCCACTTTTACGCAAAAAATCATACCGGTTTCCTCTTCGCTGATGAGATCGTCGTATACTAACCGTCTTCATAAACCTCCAAGGAGGCTGACTTAAATCAATCCAGATGATGCGCATTCCGGCAGAGCAAATGAAAGAAACGATCCGTAAAGCATTCATGCGGGCGGGTATGCCCGAAAACAAGGCCGCCATCTGCGCGCAAACGCATATGGAGTCCAGCCTGGATGGCGTTTACTCACACGGACTGAACCGGGTGGGACGATTCGTGGATTATCTCCACAAAGGCTGGGTGTATCCAGCGGCGGATCCGATACCGGCAGAAGCTTTCGGCGTGATGGAGGTGTGGGACGGGCAGATGGGCCCGGGCATCACCAATGCGCTCATCGCTATGGAAAGAGCCACTGAATTAGCCAGCATCAACGGGATCGGACTGGTGGCCCTTCGTAATACCACCCACTGGATGCGGGGTGGCACCTATGGTAGATACGCCGCTGAAAAAGGCTATGTAGCACTCTGCTGGACCAATACTGAATCCTGTATGCCCACCTGGGGCGCCATCTCCTCCGGCATCGGCAACAACCCGTTCATCCTGGCCGTACCCGGAAACCCCCATCCGATCGTACTCGATATGGCCATGTCGCAATACTCCTACGGCCGTTTACAGGTTACCCGCCTGAAAGGAGAAAAACTACCCTACCCGGGAGGATTCGATGAGAACGGGGAGCTGACCGATGACCCGGCTGCCATCGAAGCCACCCGGCGCATCCTGCCCACCGGCTACTGGAAGGGCTCCGGAATGGCGATCCTACTCGACCTGATCGCGGCCATCCTCTCCGGTGGAAAAACCACCGCAGCGATTGATCGCTATGGAAAAGGGAGCTGTGGCAGCTGCTGCCAGATCTTCATGGCCATCGATCCGCTCCGGTTCAACAGTCGGGAAATGGTGCAACAGGCCATTGATGAAACCATCCGTCAGTTAAAGGATTCCATACCGGTAAATGCCGGAACCGATATCCTTTATCCCGGCGAACGCACCATCCGTACAAGAGAAGAGAACCGGGAAAAAGGTATCCCGGTAGATGAAGCCATCTGGAAAACCGTCTGCCAGCTGGCCGGAGAGACCCCGGATTAGGTGGTACGAAATATTCTGTCTATTTTTACGTTTTGAGCTTAGCATTCAGTATTCATTAATTATCCCATGCTCCGGGCCGCTAGTTAGTCCTTACTCAAGTGCCTCCTCAGATCAAACGACAGAACAGGCAAAAAGCCAATAAACGAACAATCATTCTATGACATTTGCAGAATTAGGGTTGAATGCCACGATTTTAAACGTGCTTCAGAAAGAAAATTACACCCAACCCACCCCGATACAGGAACAAACCATCCCCTACGCACTCGAAGGAAAAGATGTTCTCGGTATCGCCCAGACAGGGACCGGCAAAACAGCCGCTTTCGCCCTCCCCATCATTCAGAAACTTCAGGAAAAAGAACCCAGTAAAGGCTATCGCCACATCTCCGCCCTTATCCTGACCCCCACCCGCGAACTGGCACAACAGATTTACGACAGCATCGAAGTATACGCCAAAGGCTCCCATATTAAACAAGATGTAATCTTCGGGGGTGTTGCCCAGGTCAGCCAGACACTCTCCCTCAAAAACGGAACAGATATTCTGATCGCTACCCCTGGCCGTCTGCTCGACCTCATGAATCAGGGATACATCTACCTGGATTACCTCGAATTCTTTGTACTCGATGAGGCAGATCGTATGCTCGATATGGGATTCATCAACGATATCCGTAAGCTGTTACGCATCATCCCCACCGACCGGCAGACGCTGTTCTTTTCCGCCACCATGCCGGACCAGATCGCCCGACTGGCCGATAACATGCTTCACAACCCGGTTCGCGTGGAAGTAACACCGGTTTCCTCCACCGCCGAACGCATCGAACAATACGTTTACTTCGTTCATCGCCAGGAAAAACACAACCTGCTGGTGAAGCTTCTGCAGGAGAAACCAAAAGAACGAACCCTAATCTTCTCCCGCACCAAACACGGGGCCGATAAGATCACCAAGGCCCTCAAAACCGCGCATATCAACGCCAGTGCCATTCATGGCGATAAATCACAGGAATCCAGGCAATCCGCCCTCCAGAATTTCAAGACCGGCCGTCTGAAAGTACTGGTCGCTACCGATATCGCATCCCGCGGAATTGATGTCACCGAACTTGAAAGAGTAATCAATTACGACCTTCCCGATACACCCGAAACCTATGTTCACCGCATCGGACGGACCGGCCGCGCCGGATCAGCCGGACTCGCCCTTTCCTTCTGCGATAAACGTATGGAAATGGACCAGCTGAAGAGTATACAGAAACTCATCGGCAAACAGATCCCTGTACTGACCCATGAATTCGGATCCAAAGCAGAACAACCGAAACAAACAGAGGGCAATGCACCTGCAAAACCCCATCATTCCATGCGGCCACGAAACAAACAGGCACATCCGCATCCACATACGGAAGGCGATAAACCTCAGGAAAAAAAAGATCACAACCGGAACAGAAGAAGAGGCCCCAGACCCGTGGTAGTGACAAAAAATAATATAGAGAATAATGTAAATACCGAGGCAGTATGAAACAGTTCACGCTAATCGTCATACTAACCCTTTTTGTTAACATAATCTTCGCACAGAAAACCACAACTGTTTTTGTGGTTCGTCATGCTGAAAAAGATTTAAGCCAGCCGGGCAATATCAATCCTCCCCTAAGCGGAGAAGGGCTGCAGCGTTCGTATGATCTGTTGGAGCAACTGAAAAAAGAACGTATTTCCGCTGTGTTCAGTACCAATACACAGCGTACGCTGTTAACCGGAACACCGCTGGCCAATGAGATCAGGAAAGACATCATCCCTTACGATCCTTCCAAAAACGATGAACTGGTAACATTGATCCGGAAATCATACCGCGGAAAAAAAATACTGATCGTTGGCCACTCTAACACCATACTGACCATCGTTAAAGCATTTGGTGCCCAACCGTCCATGACGCAGATTCCGGATAGCCAGTACAACCTGCTTTTTGAAGTCCGCCTGACCGGTGATAAAGCCTCCCTTACTGAACACAACTACGGACGCTGACTGCAGAAAATGCCTTATATTTAAGGTTCTCAAATTTTCTGTATGATGCGTCTGATGCTGATCCTTACTCTTTTCGTTGGTTTTCACCTGCAGGCTTCGGCCCAGAAACCGGCCATACTCGCTTATTATTCCGGAAGCGTGGAAGGACTCGATTCCTTCAAAGCTGAACAGTTCACCCACATCATTTACTGCTTCGGACATGTGAAGGACGATAAGTTGTTCCTGAGACGAAACCGCGATACCCTGCTTATCCAGAAAATGGTAGGGCTAAAAAAAATAAATAAAAATCTGAAAGTCCTGCTATCCCTCGGTGGCTGGGGCGGCTGCGCCCCCTGTTCCGATGCGTTCAGCACGGATAAAGGACGCAAAACGTTTGCACAGTCCGTCAGAGAACTGACCGATTTTTTTGGTACCGATGGCATCGATCTGGACTGGGAATATCCCGCGATCTCCGGCTATCCCGGGCACACCTTCAAACCGGAAGACAAGGATAATTTTACGGCCCTGGTCAGAGACCTGAAACAGGTGCTGGGCCGAAAAAAACAGGTCACCTTCGCCGCCGGCGGATTTGAGAAATTCCTGAAAGAATCGGTCGACTGGAAAGCGGTGATGCCCTATGTTTCTTATGTTAACCTGATGACCTATGACCTGACCAGCGGGTTCTCCGTAGTTACCGGTCACCATACGCCTCTATACAGCAATGCTTCCCAAAAAGAATCGGGAAACAATTGTGTACAGTGGCTGGTAAACAACGGCGTAAAACGCTCCAAACTGATACTGGGAGCGGCTTTCTACACCCGCATGTGGGAAAACGTAGAACCGGTGAACAACGGTCTGTACCAGTCGGGCAAATTCAAAGGCGCCCTTCCTTACAGCCGCTTCAGCCAGCAGTTCACTCCTGAAAACGGCTACGCGCTCTACTGGGATGAGGTGTCGAAAGCCCCTTACGCCTACAACGCTAAAGAAAAGATCTTCGCCACGTTCGACGATAAACGTTCCATCGAAGAAAAAGCCCGCTATGTCAAACAACAGAAACTCGGCGGCATCATGTTCTGGCAGCTGGGTGAAGACAAAGCCAACAATGGCCTGCTGCAGGTCATGTACGATGTACTGAGAAAATAACCTACGTATGAATAGAACAACCCTACTGATTTTACTCGCCCTGATGACCTGGCAGTGCGGCTCCAAGAAAAATGACCTGCTTACCGAAGCAGAAGTGCGTGCCGTGATCGATAAATTCGATGAAGGCTGGCAACAAAAAAAAGCAACCCTGGTCGACTCCGTACTCTCCGAACACTATGTTTATTTTACCCAATCCGGTTACACGTTTGACCGCGCCAGTCTGGTAGCTACCGCCGGCTCTGATGAGTATTCCTTACAAACGATGCAACGGGAGAACCTGACCATGCAGATCGAAGGCAGTACAGCCGTAGTCAATACCATCTGGAAAGGGAAAGGTTCCTATCATGGAGAAGACTTCAACGATAAACAACGCTGCAGCATTACCATCGTTAAACACGACGGCGAAGTGAAAATCCTCGCAGAACATTGTACGCCGATCAAATAACCTTGCGGATAGAACCGGCTGGTCTGCGGCCGGTTCCTTTTTCTTCCGTAAGATCATCGCCCAGATCCCTACGGGCTTTTAGCGCCAGCTCCTGCAATTCTTTCACGATCTCCGGATAATGATCCTTCACATCGTACCGCTCACCCGGATCTCTTCGCAGATCATACAGCGCTAAGGGTACGTTCACCTGCTTTGTAGGACCGGAAAATCCGTCCCTCCCCGGTTTCATCTCTTCATACGATTGAGAACGATGGGGCAGCATCAGCTTCCAGTCGGCCTTGCGGACCGCCCTCAGTTCATTTCGGCCATAGTAATAAAAAAACTCTTTTCTCCCTTCTCCTGAAGCTCTGGTAAACAAGGCTTCTATGTTTACCCCATCGATCTGCTGCTCCGGCAACCGTGCTCCGGTGAACGCTGCTATAGTAGGTAGCAAATCCAGCGTGGAAGACAATTCATTACAGATACTTCCGGCCGGGATCCGTCCTTTCCAGCGGGCGATCATCGGCACCCGGTGCCCGCCTTCAAAGACCGTTCCCTTTGCTTCCCTGAACCCTCCGGATGAACCCGCATGATTGCCAAAATTCATCCAGGGTCCGTTATCGCTGGTCACGATCACCAGCGTTTCTTCGTCCAGTTTCAACTCCTTCAGCACATCCAGAATCCTTCCTACAGACCAGTCGAGCTCCATGAGCACATCGCCGTAAACGCCCTGCTTCGATTTGCCGCTGAACGCCTCAGATGCCGCAATCGGCACATGCGGCATCGAATGGGCGAGATACAGGAAAAAAGGCGATCGCGCATGTCTGCGAATAAACGACTCCGCCCTGTCTGTATACTTTTTGGTTAGTAACGCCTGATCGTTCATAGATAGTACCTCTGCCACTTTTTCATTTCCCTCAATGATCGGAGGGAAAGGCATTTTGGACTTGGGCTCACCGGCTTTTGGAGTTCCGCCGCCATAGCCAATCGGCCACATATCATTCGAATACGGGATCCCATAGTATTCATCAAATCCATGCTGCAGCGGAAGAAACGGACGATGGTGCCCCAAATGCCATTTGCCTACCATGCCGGTCTTGTATCCCCGCTCTTTGAGTACCTCCGGAATCAGCGACTCCGAAGCAGCAATACCAATGCTATCTGTTGGTCGAAGCGCTCCGCTGATCCCTACCCGATTTGGATAGCATCCGGTGAGCAGGCCGGTTCGCGACGCACTGCAGACCGCCTGTGCCACCACAAAATTCGAGAACCGAATGCCTTCCGCCGCCATCCGGTCGATCCGCGGTGTGTTAAATTGCAACGCACCATTCACGCCCACATCGCCATACCCCATATCATCCATGAAAATGATGATCACATTCGGTAAGCGGGGTTTGGTCTCTGCATCACTCATAAAAGGAAACAGCAGCAGGAAAAGCCAGGCAGACAATCGTTTCATGACCTTAGATTATCCGGTAAACTACACCTTTTTACCCGACTCAGCAAGCACGGAGCACCGATGCGGAAGATTGAGTATATTGATCTCAAATCAACCCGTTATGACCCGCCAACAGCTTGCCACCGCCCTGCTGCTCATCGGCCTGTACAGCTCCTGTACCACCGGCTCCTCCGATGCCTCCTCCGATCGGATCACCCTCCTCGATACCACCAAAGCCGTGGAGATGGCCCGCTCCATCGAAGCAACCGTAACCCCCGTTCTGGCAGAAGGACTGACCCTCTCCCTATGGGGCGTGGATTCTCTGGTGGCAGATCCGGTAGCGATCAGCATCGATGACCAAGGCCGGATATACTATACCCGGACCAACCGGCAGAAAAATACGGAATTCGATATCCGCGCGCACCAGGACTGGGAGATCCCCTCGATCCGATTGTCTACCATCGAAGACAAACGCGCCTTCCTGCGGCAAACACTTTCGCCTGAAAACAGCGATAAGAATAAATGGCTGGCGGATCTCAATGGAGACAGTTCTCACGACTGGCGCGATATGACCATCGAAAAAGAACAGGTTTTCCGGATCGAAGACCGCAACGGCGATGGCGTGGCCGATAAATCACAGCTGGTGGTGGAAGATTTTCACGATGAAGTGACCGATGCCGCCGGTGGTATCCTCAAACAAGGAGAGGATCTGTTTGTGGGGATCGGACCAGACCTCTGGCGGATAAAAGAAAATAAGAAAGGCGTGATGGCCTCCAAAAAATCCATCTCCCATGGATACGGCATTCACATTGGATTTGGCGGACATGGGATGTCGGGCATTGAACCCGGCCCCGATGGCCGGATCTACTGGCAGATCGGCGATATTGGCTTTCATGGCAAAGGACCTGATGGTAAAACCTACAACCATTCCAACAGCGGGGTGATTGTGCGTAGTAACCCGGACGGTTCAGACTTTGAAGTATTCGCATACGGAAACAGAAATACACACGAATTTGTATTCGATGAATATGGTAACCTGATCAGTGAGGACAACGACGGCGATCATCCCGGAGAAAGCGAACGGCTGGTTTATGTGGTGGATGGGGCCGACATCGGCTGGCGCACGAACTGGCAGTTCGGGAAATACCGCGATCCGGACAACAACCGCTACAAAGTATGGATGGATGAAAAAATGTACCTGCCCCGCTGGGAAGGCCAGGCCGCTTACATCCTGCCTACCATCCGCAACTTCGTAAACGGACCAACCGGTATGCTCTACAACCCCGGCACCGCCCTCGGACCGGAATACAAAAATCATTTCTTTGTAGCCGAATTCGTTGGAAACCCCGCCCGGTCTGGCATACACGCTTTCACCCTCAAACCGAAAGGCGCTTCCTTCGCCTTCGATACCTCCCGCCGGATCCTCGGCGGTATCCTCGCTACCGGCATGGATTTTGGTCCGGATGGAGCCCTGTATATGGGCGACTGGATCGATGGATGGGATACCAAGAACTATGGACGCATCTGGAAACTGGATGTAACTAAAAAAGATAGTAAACTCCGACAGACAACAGAGAAACATATCCGTGCCAATGCAAAGACCTACAGCATTGCAGAGCTGAGTGAGCTGCTGCGCTATCCGGATATGCGGGTGCGGCAAAAAGCACAGTTCGAACTGGTTGCCCGCCGCAGTGAAGGGCTTGCCGTTTTCAAAGCCACACTGGCCTCCACCTCCCATCAACTGGCACGCGTTCATGCCATCTGGGGCATCAGCCAGCTGGCCAGAAAAAACAATGAACACGCTGCCCTGCTGGTTCCCTATCTGCGCGATGCCGATCCTGAGATCAGGGCACAGGCAGCCAGATGGATCGGCGACGTCCGGTATAAAAACGCCGGAGCAGCCCTGATACCGCTCCTGAAAGATTCCTACCCACGCGCACAGTTTTTTGCAGCAGAAGCACTGGGACGTATCGGACATGTACCGGCTATTCAGCCCATCATCAACATGCTCGCAGCGAACAATGAATCCGATCATTACCTCCGCCATGCAGGCAGTCTGGCACTGGCACGTATCGGACAGCCGGAGCCTGTCATCGCCCTGGCGAAACACCCTTCCCACGCCGTACGTATTGCGGCCGTAGTGGCACTCAGACGCCTCCGGCACCCGGGCATACGGGCTTTCCTTACAGATGCCGATGCCTTTGTGGTAACAGAAGCCGCCCGTGCCATCAACGACGATGAATCGATCACCGATGCGCTGCCTGATCTGGCCAACGCCCTGAAGGATCGCCGGTTAACGGAAGAAGCATTTGTGCGCAGAGCGATCAATGCCAATCTGCGACTGGGCGGCGATCTGCAGATGCAGCAGCTTATTGATTATCTGAAGGACGAGAACAGGCCAATAGCCATGCGAAACGAAGCCATCGATGCCCTTAGCACCTGGGCCAAACCATCGGTACTGGACCGGGTGGATGGCCGCTTCCGCGGTGAGATCACCCGTCCGCTCGCACCGGTTCAGCAACGATCGTCCACAACACTGATCAGCCTGTTATCGAACCCGCAAACCGATATCCGGCTGCATGTAGCCAGAGCACTCGGGAAGCTGAAAATCGAACAGAGTGCATCGGCCTTACAAAATACCCTGCAAAAAGATACCGCCAGCCGGGTTCGGAAAGAAGCCCTTCGGGCCTTATCGGCACTGACGTCGGCCAAACTGGACGAAGCCATTCGGGTGGCACTGGACGACAAGGAAAAAGAGGTGCGGGTAACGGCCCTGGACCTGTTGCGGACATCGGCGCTGCCGCAGCCGTTCATCGTATCGCTATTGCAGGAAGTGAT
>CANHUD010000025.1 GCA_947463665.1 Sphingobacteriales bacterium | reverse complement strand
TTCCATGTTCAACTCTTCACCTTTGCAGCATTCCTTCTCGGCGGTTGCTATGGATTGTATAACGCACGTTACAAGGGTAAGCCAAAAGTGGAAGTTCCTGAGAGCACTCAGTACACTCCCAAATACAAATAAATTTTTGTTGTTTTCGTAGCAGGCTGTATATTTGCATCCCGTTTAAGAAAACACATCACGCGGAAGTAGCTCAGCTGGTAGAGCATCACCTTGCCAAGGTGAGGGTCGCGGGTTCGAATCTCGTCTTCCGCTCAAAAAAACAGATCAGAAATGATCTGTTTTTTTTTTGCCTTTTACACATCTTATCCCCCATCTTACTAATTCTAGCTACACAAGTTGACTTTTCTCGCTTAAATGGCTACTTTTAAGCGATCGGCTATTAGATGAAACAATTTTTGAAGGAGATACGATGGTTTATCCAGGCGCTGTTGTTTGCAGTAGTATTATCCTTTTTTTTTCTGTTTTTCTATCGGCTGAGTTTCCGTGATGTAGAGCCGCCACCTGTATTTACCCTGCGAAAGTTTGCGGCAGGTGTGGGTGTGATGTTGGTCTGTGTGTATGCAGTGCGGTGGATGGTAATGTCGTTGAAATCGCAGGTTATTTCGTCGAAAGCACAATAAGATATCCATATGATTCATCAAGTCCTCCAAACATTTACCAGTCAGCTGAATGAGTACATCCGGAATGAGCTGGGGTTGTCGGAAGACATGGTGATTGCGTCTAGTCTGATGGATATTAGTGGTGGCGGGTTGATGCAGATTGAGAATAAGGTTTGTGTATTTGTACAAAACATAGAGGAGGAAAAGCTGTTAAAGAACAGCAGTTTCCAGGCCAATGCGGGGATGAGTCCCCCGATGTTCGTAAACCTATATATAGTAGTAGCAGCCCATTTCCCGGAACCCAACTATCTGGAATCATTGCGGTACATATCACTGGTGATAGAGTTTTTTCAGGGCCGCATCCTTTTTGACCGATCGAATAGTCCATCGTTACCCTCTTCACTTGACAAAGTCAGTGTTGAATTTTTTAACCAGTCGATCCAGGACCTGAACAATCTCTGGAGTCTGATCGGGGCAAAATACATTCCTTCAGTTGTGTACAAAGTGAAGATGTTGCCGTTCCATCAGCAGATGATCAAAGAAGATGTGGGTCGTATTTTAAGCGGACAGGATCTACGGGCAGCCCGAAAGGAATTAACGGAAAAATTAAGAGGAGGACAACCAGGATAACCAATGGAACAGCCTGCACAAACATACAGACATACCACTCAGTTTGGCTCATTGCTGCGTTTCTTTCTGCGGCATGACTATTACGCGGATGGCGTTTGCAGGGACATCCGTTTCATTCCTACCCCTGAAACCGTGCGTAATCTTCAGAATTACCGGATCAGGTACCGGATTCATCCCGACGGTTTTGAGCTTGCTTCTGATTTGCAACACGATTACAGCCATCCGGTGTTTACATCTGAACAACTATTTCAGTTTGATTTCATCAACCAGAATCCGCATTTCCAGCGTTTCACGGATATGCCTATGACAACGGCGGCGACCTTACAGTTTGATACGGCAGAGAGTACGGACGAACGCCTGCATGCGGAGGCATTTGCGACTCACGCCAACTTTATACCTTCAACAGAAGATGGGATACGCGGGAGCGTTATCATACGTCATCAACCTGAGAGACCCTTATGGGGCCCGGATGCGAAATATTACCGTTATTATGCACGCTTTGCCCCTCGTATAGTAAAATTCAAATATATCTTCTATGGAAATCCGGTTTTTTTAGAAAATTATTCGACTTTTTTCATGGACTGCTATGATGATTTGGAAAATCCTGTTAAATTCACTGAACCAAGGCCGTTCGTTTTACGCTCGGGAGAAGAAAGTTTCTCGTGCACCACGGAGGAGATGTTTCCGATGCAGGATCGTTGGAAACTACGGATGGCCCTTAAACGGATTCGTGGCAACCGCGTTCCCTTTGATTACATGAAAACCCTACCTACTCCTCAACCGGAAGGTATTCTCTACGACGAAAACGAAAAAGCGTTCGTCGCCCAACAATTTGTAAAACTTTAATACATAAACATGGCAACAGTTTTAGCAACCCCCGGCGTTTATATCGAAGAAAAAAGCGCCTTCGCCTCTTCCGTAGTCCCAGTGGCTACGGCTGTTCCCGCCTTCATTGGATACACCCAAAAGGCTGTACGGGGAACGAAACCACTGAAAAATGTACCTACCAGGATCTCATCATTTGCGGAGTTCGAACAGTACTTCGGTGGTGCGGCCAAGACGCAATTCACTATCTCGGAAGATGCGAATGCGGTAGGTTATAAACTGGATGTCAATGCATCATCCCGGTTTCTCCTGCACAGTTCTATGCGGTTTTTCTATGCCAATGGCGGTGGTGACTGTTACATTGTATCGGTTGGAGATTATTCCGGCGGTATCAATGCGAAAGATTTCAATGATCTGGCCACTGAATCCGGACTTCCTACCCTCCTGAAGGAAATGGAACCAACCTTGCTGGTAGTACCCGAGGCTGTTCTTCTGAGCGAAGAAGAATGTTTTTCCCTTCAGCAGGCGATGCTTATGCATTGCGGCAATGTCATGAAGAATCGTTTTGCTATTCTGGATGTGTACAATGGCGACAAAGGCCGGACGTATGACGAATCGGATGTAGCCAATCGTTTCCGTGAGGGAGTTGGATCGAACTTCCTTCAGTGGGGCGCCGCTTATTATCCTTTTGTCAAAACAACCATTGTAGCTACCAGTGAAGTAAACTTCACTAATGTAGAAAACCGCGATGCACTGGTAGAATTGCTCTCCAAAGACGTGAACAGCGATCTGGATGCAGGCGTTATCAACCAGGCACGTGCAGAAGCGCTCAAGGCAGAGATTGCCAAGATCGCCGCAGCCGGTTCTTCCAATGAGGTTTCTTCGCTTCAGGCAACCCTTAAAACCATCAGTCCCAAATTAAATGGCATTCTGAAGGACATGGTTGATTTCCTCAATGTATTACCGCCAAGTGCGGGAATGGCAGGTGTTTTCGCAATGGTAGATTCGTCCATAAATGTAGCCAAGGCCCCTGCGAATGTTAGCCTGGGTTCTGTAGTAGCTCCGGCGGTACAGATCACCAGCGATACCCAGGAAGAGCTGAACATGCCGCTGAGCGGAAAGGCGATCAATGCGATCCGTAGTTTTCCGGGCAGAGGCGTTCTGGTATGGGGTGCCCGTACGTTGGATGGCAACAGCCAGGACTGGAGATATATCAGTGTACGCCGGACTATGACCTATCTGGAGCAGAGCATCAAGATTGCTGCGGAAGCGTTCGTATTCGATCCGAACAACGATACAACCTGGTCGACCCTACGGGCAACAGTGAGCAATTTCCTTTTAAACCAATGGCAATCCGGTTTGCTGGCAGGTCTTTCCCCCGAAGATGCTTTCCAGGTATCTGTAGGGCTTGGTGTTACGATGACACCAAACGATATCCTCGACGGAATCCTGCGGATGTCAGTCAAAGTGGCCATCACTCGTCCGGCAGAGTTCATCGTCATCACGTTTGAGCAGCAACAGCAAAAATCGTAATCTCATTGTTGAAACCTACATTGTTTAACTTTAATTAACGTATAGAAATATGGCAGCTCCTACAGCGGGTACCGGCGAAAATCAAGACCAGTTTTGGCCCTTACCGAAGTTTTATTTTTCAGTTGACATTGGCGACCAGACCGATCTGGCCTTTCAGGAAGTTTCCGGTTTGGATATCGACACTGATGTGATTGAATACAGACATGGAAACAGTAAGATCCATTCTACCATCAAGATGCCCGGTTTGAAGAAATACGGTGACATTACGATGAAGAAAGGTGTGTTTACCAAAGACAACAGTTTCTACGACTGGATCAAGGAAATCAGTCTCAATACGTACAAGCGTCTTACCGTTACCATTCGTCTGATGGACGAGGATGGCAATGCAAAGATGACCTGGACGCTCACCAATGCATGGCCGAAGCAGGTTACCTCTACCGATATGAACTCTCAGAGCAGTGAAGCAGCAATCGAAACGATTGTGTTTGTTCACGAGGGTCTCACCATCGCAGCGGCTTAATCTTTGAAGAAATGTCAAAGGAGCATCCGGGGAATCGGTGCTCCTTTTTCTATTTTTTATGTATAATAATCTGATATGCCTTTAGGATCTTCTGTTACTTCCGCCCTTAGTTCAGCTGCCGGCACGGTCAGTGCCAGAGGTTCTACCTGGGCTGAAAAACTTGCCCGCCGCGGCGCACGCATGGCTGCCATGACAGTTGGTGCAAATGCAACTGCGATGATCTCCGATTATCTGCACATTACGCCCGTTACATCGTTCAATTTTTTTGTCTACATCGACGGGTTTCCGGTGGATACGCTGTTCAGTGAAGTCAGCGGCTTATCGTTTGAATTGCAGGTAGAAGAAGTGAATGAAGGAGGAAACAATGGCTATACGTACCATTTACCTACCGGACATAAACATTCCAATCTGGTGTTGAAACGCGGTGTATCTCCGATGGGTTCGGCACTGATGGACTGGTGTATCTCTACGGCCAATTTCAAAACGGGGAAAGTAGAACCGCAGGTAGTATCTGTAATGCTAATGGCCCCGATGCCGGTTCCTGTGGTAGCGCCCTTAGTTCCCTTACACACCTGGGAGTTCTATGATGCTTTTCCGGTGAAATGGCAGATCAGCGAATTCATTGCGGATAAATCGGCTTATGCCATTGAGTCAATAGAATTTACCTATTCTTATATGGAAGCGATCAGTTCCACACCCGGATTAATTTAGTTTACCCATGCCTGTTGAAATCAGAGAATTGCTTATTAAAGGTCGTGTTGGCGACGCTGCTTCCGGTACCGTACAACGGCAGGAAGCGGCACCTACGACAGAGACATCTGAATCTGGAGAAATTGAGGTAGTAGAGCGAATTTCACATGCCCTGCGCCGGCAACTGGTAGAAGATTGCGTACTGGAAGTGATGGAACAACTGCAAAAGAATCAACGGTTATGAGTGTTAAAAGTCCGCTTACGATCGAAGGATTTAAAAAAATGACCGGCGGCACGCTCTCCGGGTCACTGGGTTCATTTGTATTGCAGCTCAGTCCAAGCGCCCTCTCCCTCAATTATGATGTCAGTGGTTCTACCCCAGCTAAGAGCAAGGAAGAACCTAAATCAGCGTTAGGAGATCCTACCAACCCACAAACGTTGTCAAGAGCACGTGAATCGATCACTTTCAGTTTCATTCTGGATACTACAGGTGCCATTACTAAAAACAGCAGTGTAAAGGATATTCTGACATCGGTAAAAACCATTCGGTCACTGACAGTAGATAAGGTAGACGATACACACGCGCCTCCGTTCGTTTCCATTAAATGGGGTTCTATTTCCTTTACGGGTAAGGTACGCGGACTAGATGTTGAATACACGCTTTTCTCTGCAACAGGTACTCCGTTGCGTGCAAAAATTAAATTATCGGCCTCTGAAGAAATTGAAGCGGGAACCGATTCCCGTAACAACAGAAGTCCGGATATAACCCGTATTCCCACTATCCGCGATGGAGACAGCCTGGTGTCTTTAAGTGCAGACTACTATGATGACCCTCAGTTCTTTCTGCGCGTGGCAAGGTTTAACAACCTGGTCTCTTTTCGGCGCCTCAAAGCCGGAAGCAGCCTGGAATTCCCTCCCCTTGAAAAATAAACAGCATGGCAACCTCTACCAAAACGCCTTTAACATCCGCCACCGATCCGGTGTCTTATACCATCAAAGTGAACAACAAAGAGCTGAACAGTAAGCTGGTGGTGTTAAAAATTGACGTATGGAGTGAAGTGAACAAAATTAGCCGGGCATCCATTAGCATCGTAGCCGGTGATATACATCTTAACAAATTTTCAGAAAGCGAGGAAGCGAGTTTTGAACCGGGTAAAGAGGTAGAAATTTCTCTTGGTTTCAAACAAACCAATGCAGTAGTGTTCAAAGGCGTGATCCTCCGGCATCGGATTGAAGTAAGGGAAGGTTACAACCGCCTGCGCAGCCGGAGTCTGCTGGTACTCGAATGTGCCGATAAGGCAATTAAAATGACCATCGAACGGAAATCAGAAATTTTTGAAAAGAAGAAAGACAGCGAGGTGATGACTACACTAGCTTCTACAGCCGGACTGTCCAAAACCATTACCGCCACCAAAACAAAACACGATTTTCTGACCCAGTACGACATGACCGACTGGGATTTTCTGTTGCGCAGAGCGAAGGCAAACGGGATGATCGTACTCAATTCCCAAAACAGTCTTACCATCAAAAAGCCGGCCGTATCCGGCAGTAGCCTGGCCACCATCACCTACGGAACCGATTCTATCCGTTTTCAGGGAGAGGTCGATTCTTCCACACAGTTACAGGGATTACAGGCCTCCTCATGGGACTATTTCAAGGAAGCAGAGGTTAAACAGACCGGATCAGAACCGGCCAACCTTACCAAGCCTGGTAATCTTGTTGGGAAAACCATTGGAAAAACAGCCAGTCCGACGACCTTTACATTCAGCGTTAAAACACCTATTGATGTAACTACAGAGATGAAAGATCTGGCTGATGCGGCTTTGCTGGAATCCCGGATGAAAAGAGTGCGGGGAGAAGTAGCTTTCAGGGGAATGAATACGATCAAACCGGGAGTGATTATCACCCTGGCGGGATTTGGTACCCGATTTAATGGAGATGTATTTGTTTCAGCCGTCCGGCATCTGGTGGAGGATGGTAAATATACCACAACAGCAGGCTTTGGACTTTCCGGAAACGATCCGGAACCGGAGCTGCTGGAAGAAAACAACAGCTGGATCAGTGCCATAAAAGGCCTGCATGTAGGCATCGTGAAAAAACTGGACGGAGATCCCGGAAAGAAAAACCGGATTCAGGTGAACATCCCATCCTTAAAATCTACCGGCAATGGATTGTGGTGCATCCTCTCGCAATTTTACACCGCTAATCAGTCCGGAAGCTTTTTTGTACCCGAACTAAACACCCCGGTGCTGGTTGGTTTTCTGAATGAAGATCCCCGTTATCCGGTGATCCTTGGGAGTCTTTACAACAACAAGACCAAGCCGAAAGAAACCCTCGCCAAGGAAAACTCCATCAAATCATTTCTGACCAAAGCCAAACTGACCATGGAGTTCAATGATAAAGATAAAGTCATCACGCTCAAAACACCCGGAGGCCACAGCATAGTGATCTCAGATAAAGACAAAGGAATCAGTTTAAAAGACAAACACGGAAATTCCATTATAACAAACGACAAAGGGATTACGATCTCCAGTAAAAAAAGTATTACTTTGGACAGTAAGGACAAAATCAAGATATCTGCTACCAAAGGAATCACAGCCACTGCCTCGGGAGGAGATATTACGCTCGACGGCAAAGGTGTAACGGCAAAAGCAAAAGCAAAATTTGCAGTGAAAGCCAATGGAGGAGCCGATATTCAATCAAGTGCAACCGTGAACATAAAAGGTTCAATGGTGAACATAAATTAAGTATAGCAAATGGCAGACGAGCAGTCATTTCTTGGTAAAGGATGGGCCTTCCCTCCTGCTTTCAACAAGGAACTGGGCACCGTTCAAATGGTTTCAGAACTGGAGGATATTCGTCAAAGCCTACAGATTTACCTGTCTACCCGCAGAGGTGAACGCCTGATGCGGCTGGAATACGGGAGCTTCATACAGGAACATGTACATGATGCGGCAAGGCCGGCCAACCTCCAGTTTTTAGCAGAACAGCTTCGCATAGATATCCGGCGTTTTGAACCCAGAATTATTGTACATGAAGTGAACGTAGACGATTCAGCCGTTCAGGAAGGGATAGTCCGCTTTTCCATCTCCTACGAGGTTCAGGCAAACAATGTTCGGGACAACATCGTATTTCCTTATTATATACTGGAAGGCACGCATATTTGACATGACAGATATTACCGGATTTAAAAACGCTGATTTTGCCAGCCAGTTACATAACAAGGCTCTGGATCCCGATTTTTTCCAACCGGATGAACGGAGTTTCAGTGATCTGTTGATTTTTATAAACAGGTTGTCGGCCCAGCTAAAATATTTCAATCAGGAAAACAGGCCCATGGGTGACTGGTACGATTTTTTCGTATCAGATGAAATTTTTTTACTCGCGGAAATTGAAAAATTTCCTTTGTCGGAACGTGAAAATGCACGAATAAACGATATGATCGTTTTTGAACAGCTGCATGACCGGAATGAAAAGGAAAAGCTGATCCAACGATTCTTTCAATCCATGATGGATATCCTGTCCAAACTGGATCTATGGTACCGCATCGCTTCCCGCTTCAATAAAAACAAACAGGGTACCATCATAGAAAATGAACTGGCAGCAGCCATCGAATTTACAGGCATCGATACCCTGCATCAGCTGATCGGCATCCATGCCGGAACAAAAACGGCAGATCAACAGCCCTTTTTCACACTGGATATCGAATCTTTTCATGGTATCTGGCAAAAAAATGTTTCTGTTGATCCGGAAGATCTGTTTGCCGCTACTCCGGGATCAGACCAACTGAGCAGTGCTCTAAAACAGCTGCTGGTTATTTATAAACCTCTGTACAGGACGCTTTCATCCCTGATCGTTCGGGCAAAATCACAACTCCGTAATTCACTGGAAAACCAGTCGGACCATCAGCCACATATCGGTCTGTTGCTTAGTTTCTTAAAATTATACCGCTATGCCCAACAGGAACTGAATCTGCTACCGGAGCGACAGCTTAGTTTTTTTCTGGAAACCATCCTCCGTCAAAAAAAACGTCCGGCCATTGCGGACCGGCTCTACGGGGTATTTGAAATAAGTGATGAAAGAACCGAAGTTTTACTGCCTAAAGGTACTGCTATACTTGCCGGCCAGGATTCGTCAGGTGCCGACAGGATTTACCTAACCGAACGGGATACCCACCTGAACCATGCCCGTATTGAAGCCCTGCACACTGTATTTGTTGCACGCAATCCACTCATCGACCAAAATAGCCGATACCAGCTTGTTTCAGGTATCTATCACCAGCCTATCCATCCGGATCAGACAAACCCGGTCCCTTTTGCTACCCTGGGAGAAGAACAACGATTTCTTCCGAATGCGGAAAGAACCATGGATGACGCCCAAATAGGGTTCGTATTATCTTCCAATGTACTGAGGTTACAGGGAGGTGAACGCGATATACGCATCACCTTCACCTTCACTGAACAGAGTTTTCATTACCTCACCTCGGTTTTGATGGATATTGCCCAACGCAGAGAAATCAAGGCAGATGAAGCGTTTCATGCTGTTTTCGCACATGCGTTGGATGCCTCCTACACCGGACCGGAAGGATGGGTTTCCTTTCCGTCTGCCGACATGATTCCTCCGAAAGAATGGGACCATCGAACGTTCACGCTCAGGTTACTCCTATCGCCTTCCCTTCCTCCGGTTAGCGTTTATCAGGAAGAGATTCACCAGAGTGGACTGATGCTCCGCCAACCGGCTATCCGAATCAAACTTCGGGGAACCGACAGTTATCATCCGTATTCCCATCTGCATTTTCTGGAACTGAACGACATATCCATAGAGGTTAGTGTTTCAGAAATGAAACAACTCATATTGCTCACAAATACTGGTGCAGTTGATGATAGTGCTCCATTTGAGCTACTTGGTTCAACGCCTAAAAAAGGTTCCTACCTGCTGATCGGGAGTGATGAATTGTTTTCGAAAACACTTACCAGACTGCAGGCAGGCTGGACGTTTTTTTCATTGCCCCTGGGCAATCAAAGCCTTAAGGAATACTTCGCAGCATATCCATATGCCATGGGAAATGGCGATTTTAAACTCAAGGTGCAGGCGCTCACTGATTTCAGCTTCCGGCCCCGCAAGGGAGAACCTGTTCAGCGTGTAGACCTTTTCGAATACGAAGATCCGGAAGGTCCTGTGCATGCAGCGCGACTGATCACAGACATCGATCTTAATCTGCTTAAACTGCAGCCCAGGCCTGATCTTACACAGGAAGACGTTGAAAATTATAACCCACGGATAGAAACGGGCTTCCTCCGGCTGGAGCTGGACGATCCGGAAACCGGGTTTGGTTATGATGTCTATTCATCGGTTTACAACGCAGCTTTATCGGAAGCATCTGAAGGAAAGCGGAGCAGAAACGCTGAACCATGGCAGCTGGAAACACCCGCTGATCCATTCACCCCGATGGCCGATCAGTTTTTTCTGAATTACAGTGCCTCCACCCGACTTATATTCAACGGCAGACAAGCTGTAGAGAACAGTCGTACCGACCAGAACACCCTCATTCATCTTCATCCTTTCGGAAATACACCGGTCTTTGAACAGGGTATGGCCATGCAAAAGCAGCTGATCCCGCAATTTAATTTAGAGGGTGCGTTGTATCTGGGTATAGCTTCAGCACAGCCGGGTAGTCTCATTAATATGTTGTGGGAAATGATTCCCAATTCTAAATGGACATACGGCACTGGTGCCACCATCCGGTGGGACTATCTTAGCAGGGAAGAATGGCTGCCACTGGGTGAGCAGCAACTGCTTTTCGACGAGACCAATGGGCTGATACAATCAGGGATCATCAGCATTCAGTTACCGGAAGATATCTCCATCCATCATCGTTCCATGCCGGAAGGACTGGTCTGGCTTCGGGCAGGAGCTCGCCATAAGGCAGAACTGGTCAGTCAGCTGAAGCAGATCTGGTGCAATGCCGCCAGCACATCATTTCAGTTTCCTGAATCCTCCGGTGCCGTTCATCCGGTATCGCTTGAGGCTTTTTCAGCAGAAGCCGTCCTCGGAGATATTGACGGAATTTTATCTGTAGTCCAGCCGTTAGCTACTCAGGCTGGCAGAGCGGAAGAAAGCCAGGCCTCCTTTGTTTCCAGAATCAGTGAATATTTACGACACAAACAACGAGCCATAACTACATGGGATATTGAGCGGATGTTGTTGCGGGAATTTGATCAGCTGGCGCACGTTCGGGCATTCGGGCAATATGGATATGAAAAATTTGTAGCTCCCGGCGAGGTGATTGTGGCTGCGCTGCCAAAGGTTCTATCCAGTGCTGTATTTTATCAGCCCCGACTGAACCCCGGTGAGCTCCGGCAAATGGAAGACTATCTCAGTTCTTTATCCAGTCCGTTTGCCAAAATTACGGTACGCAATCCCTTGTATGAGTTTATCTGGATCAAAGCAAAACTCGTTTTGCATTCCAGGGAAACAGGTGCTGTGCTGAAACAACTACATCAGGACTTACTCCGGTATATATGTCCCTGGTTCTATGAAGATCCCCAGCAGGCTATGACCATGCCGGTAGTAAAGCGATCAGACCTTTTCCTATATCTGCAAAGCAGACCCTATATTTCATTTGTGACCGGCTTCTCCCTGATTCATCTTTCTATAGACGATCAAGGACAATATAGGATTCAGGATACCGCGCAGGCAGGACATTCTGCAGACGAGATTGTAGCTACAACTCCCTGGACGTTACTGGTACCTGTTGCCGGAAATCAGATTGAAATCATACAGGAAGCTGTATATGCTTCGCCAGAACCTACCAGTATTGAAGATATGGTCATTGGAAGCAACCTGGTCATCGGCGAAGGATTTACACCCGGAAATACAGGAGATGAGCCTGTCAGGGACCTGGTACCTGAAACTGAAAAACCACTGCCAACCAACTATCGATTCACGTTAAAACTCTGAGAATATGGCCTTGTTAAACCGACAAAGTCTGAAGAATTATTTCCGGAAGGGCAATGCCCCTACTGAACAGCATTTCGCTGATCTCATAGAATCTACCCTGAATATTGTAGATGATGGGATTGCCAGAGGGGCCGACCATGGATTTCGAATCTCTCCGATTGGTCATTCGCACCGGCTCATGTCTTTCTTTGCAAACATGCAAAAACAGGAAGCAGACTGGTATCTGACGCTAAATGAGAACAACATTCCGGGTTTATCGTTTCACGAGGCGGGAAAAGGTCCCCGACTGGTTTTAAAAGAAGGTGGACAAATCGGCGTGAATGTGCTGAATCCCCGATACAGTCTGGATGTAAAAGGAACATTGGGCGTCACGAACCGGGTGGGAACGTTGCATCAGGGTGAAGTTCCGGGAGACGGAAAATGGCATGACCTCATCAGCGGACTGAGTGAACCTTCTGCATTTGAGGTGATGGCTCGTATTGACGGACGAAAAGGCAGCGGGAAATATGCCCTGGCGCATGCCATCGCTCTTAATACATTTGGCGGCCGTTTTTCATTTGGGAAAATCAATACTACCCGCGCCTGGTATGGAAGTTTTTTCAACAGAATCCGGTTCCGCTGGTCTGGTGATTTATATGACTACGCACTGCAGGTCAAAACATCCAGTCATTTTGGTATCAATGAAAAAAATGGTGAACCCTTCCCCATCCAGTTTCAGATAACAGGTTTAATGGAGCATTAATCCCTTACGTGAGCAATAATTCAAATAGCATAAGCAGGGCCCCCTACGAACAGCCAGGATTGCGGTTCAACGATCTCTTTGAAGAAGGAATACGGCTTGCCCAGAAGTTTTCAGGTGATCACTGGACCGACTATAACTACCACGATCCGGGCGTAACCATACTGGAATACCTGATCTACAGTCTGATGGATCTCAGCTATCGGTCAAGCCTGCCGGTGGAAGATCTTTTTCTGCTGGAAACAGATTCATTCGACAATATAAAAGGAAATCTGCTCTACGCGCCTCAGGATGTTTTTCCCAGCGCTCCATACACGCCGGAAGATTACCGGAAAATGATCATTGACCAGATCCGACATGTTCGGAATGCCTGGGTGGTACCGGTCATTCAGGACCCTTCAGGATACAAAGGTCTGTATGATATTTTCGTACAGGCACAGGATGAAATGGATGAACGAAGTGAACGACAATTGGAAAAAGACATCCGGCAGTTGTTTCATGAGCACCGAAATCTTTGTCATGATCTGGGCAAACTCAATCTGCTGCGAAGTGTACCGCTGACACTTGAAGCTACCATTCACCTGGAGGCAGATGCGGAAGCTGAACTGGTGTTGAGCAAAATCTTTACGGAACTCGAGCAGTACATCAATCCGGAGATCAGTATGGACGATCCGTTTCAGCTGATGGCGGAAGGGATGCCACCGGAAGAAGTTTTTAACGGGCCAAGACCGGTACATGGGTATATTCATTCACGCCATTTGAAACCCAAAACCGATTCTATTTACATCACCAGGATGCGGAACATCATGGCCAATGTAGAAGGAGTCAAACTGGTGAGCCAACTGAAGGTTTACCGAAAAGGGATACCCGTTTATGAAAATCAGATCAGTTTCGATGCAGCCAGTTATCCAAGTCTGGAATTCCGTAATTTCCAAAGCGGTCAGACCCACCTGCTGAGGATTCTGAAAAACAACATAGAACTGGAAGTGGATCCTATTACCACCCAGCAACTGATAGATTTCGACCTTGCAAAACGCAGAACACATTATCTAAGGCGCCTGGACTACCCTCATATTCTTCCGAAAGGACATTTCCGCAAAGAGGAACTGATGGAGCATTTTGCTATTCACAATGAATTTCCGGAAAATTATGGTATTGGGAGACAAAGCCTGCCGGCTTCAGCACCTGCTGAACAACAGGCCCAGACCCGGCAGTTAAAGGCTTATTTAACCATATTCGAACAATTCATCGCCAATCATCTGAGCCAGCTGGCGCATATCCGGAACCTGATGTCTATTGAAGAGCAGGAAAACTATACGTATTTCACACAGATTCCTTCAGACATAGACAATCTGGAAGATATTTTGCAGACAAACGTTGCTACCTACGAAAAGTTTCTGCAACAGGTCATGAATGATCCATCCGAATTTGCAGACAGACGAAACCGGATTCTTGATCATTTACTGGCCAGATTTGGAGAAAAAATCGATACGGATCTTTTAAAAAAATTCAGATTACAAAATGGGAAACAGGCGTTAGATGAACTGAATAACCGCATCATCCGCACGAAAATTCATTACCTGCAGCAGATCGTTTCCTTATCAAGATCCAGAAATATCGCCTTCAATTACCTGAGGCCTGAGTCATGGGACAGTCCCAATCTTTCCACATTGGAGAAAAAACTATTCTTATCCCTGGATTTTCGTCACCAGACGCGCAGAAGTCTGGTGAAACCCTTGCTAACACGCATGCAGATGGAGCAGGCGCCTGATGCGGGTTCCGATGCCTGGAAAGAACAGGACATCACGATGGTGGGGGCAGGAGTCAGCCGTTTTCTCACCTTGCCAGCTGAACAGTATACCGATGAACAGATACGTTTTCCGCCGCTACCGGCCTCGTTTATCAGCAGGCTTTGCAGCAGGGGAACGAACCCTCGTTATTTACGAATGCTGGAAACCGGTTCTCCTTCGGATAACAAATTCATAGTAGCGTTCAGTTGTATGGATGAATCACCGGATGTGGTGATCTTTCAGCATCCGGAGCGTCAGATATGTGTGAATGTGATGAACCGCTTCATGCATAATGTTCGTGAAATAAGTGAGGATTGTGAAGGATTTCATCTGGTAGAACATTTGTTACTGCGCCCTCTTGAAGCGCGAATGTTCCGTTTTTCCATATTGGATGAAAAAGGGAAGGTCTATCTGACCGGCTATCACCCCGGCAGTCTGGCCCAACAGAGCCTGCTGGCAGATGAACTACCGCTGATCGGTTCCAAACCAGAGAACTACAGTGTAGTACCCGACGAGGATACCAGTCAGTTTGGCGTCATTCTCTACGATGCAAATTATCAGCCGGTAGCCAAACTTGTGCAACCGTTTTATTCCAGAGTTGGAGCTGAAAAAGCACTGGAAAAAGCGGCTGCCTACCTGCAAAAAATTCTATCAGGGAAAATACTGCTGGAACAGGTTCTGGAGATCAATCATGCCAGTGGACATGATCTGGACATCCCCCAGCATGTGGAATTCTCCAATAGGGTTAGTATTGTATTACCTGCATGGCCTTACCGTTTCAGCAACGAAGAATTCATTGACCGGCTGAAACAGAAGATCAAAGAGCATCTTCCTGCTCATTTTACGGCAGATCTGTATCTGCTGGATCCGGAAAGGATGATGCGTTTTGAAGAATTGTTCGCAGCATGGCTAAAAACGAAAGCGCTTCTGAGTAGTACACTTTCAGAAGTAGATCTGCTCTCCATCCGTCTGCTTCAGTTTTTTGAAGAATGTAAAACCAGTGGAATTCAGGCATGAGCAGAAATCACCTCATCCTGAAACAAATTTTTGAGATCGGGATTGGAGATGAATCAGCCTTTCCTCAGATCAGTGCGATGCTGGCAGAATTAATGAAAAAAGAACTGCCGGCGATCATGGATGAAGTCTTAAACCAATATGCCGGCAACCGACATATTGTGATCGATAAACTGGAAATCGATCTGGGTGCGCTTTCAATGTCATCCTTTCGAAAGGATGTGCTCAATGCTTTCAGAGGTTCGTTCATCCGGCAATTAGACCAGCTTCTATCTTCGCAACAGAAAAATTCAACTGCAGCCAGTTTGCCTTCCGGTTCCCGTGATGCACAAACGCTTTTTTATGTGCTGGCATATGGACGCCCTCCCTGGTGGCATACCCGTGACACACCGTCGATACATCAGTTACTCTCCCGTTACCTGCAGCAGGATGGAGAGAAAAAGCTTCGTGTGCTCTGGAGAATGGCCGAAAGAAATGAGGCGATCCGGCGGAGACTACTGCACCATATACAGCTGGACATACTAATGCTTTTATGGCAAAAAAACAGTCGGCCCCGTTTGTCAGCCCAACAATACGATGCAGTGAACAGGG
>CANHUD010000024.1 GCA_947463665.1 Sphingobacteriales bacterium | reverse complement strand
GCGAACTGATCCTGGTGCTATCAGCCGCTACCAGCTTTAACGGCTTTCAGAAAAGTCCGTCTAAAGAGGGATTGGATCCGGCTGTTATCAATGCCCGTATCCTGAACAAAGCATTGCAACGCCCTTATCCGCTGCTAAAACAGCGGCATACAACCGATCATCTGGGGTTGTTTGGCAGAACGGACCTTCAGTTGGGGCCTGATGCTGCTTCAAATAAGCCAACAGATGAACGCATCGCCTCCTTCCGAAAAGATCAGGATCCGGGTATGGTGAAATTGTTGTTTGATTTTGGTAAATACCTAATGATTGCCGGTTCGCGTAAAGGCGGGCAGCCACTGAATCTGCAGGGCATTTGGAACGATCTGGTGATCCCACCGTGGAATGGAGCATACACGTTGAACATCAATGCCGAGATGAATTACTGGCCTGCTGAAGTACTCGGACTGGGTGATTGCCATGAACCGTTGTTCCGGATGACCAAAGAAATCGCGGTCAGTGGAGTGGCTACCGCACGTGATATGTACCAGCGAAGGGGATGGGTTGCGCATCATAATGTGTCCATCTGGCGGGAAACCTATCCGAACGATAACAATCCGGGTGCATCCTTCTGGAACATGACGGGAGGCTGGCTGCTCAGTCATTTCTGGGAACATTATCTGTTTACAAAAGATGAGAAATTTCTAAGGGATGAAGCGTTTCCGTTGATGACAGGTGCTGCACGTTTTTATGCCGACTGGCTCGTACGTGACAAGCATGGATACTGGATCACGGCCCTCAACAATTCTCCAGAGAATGCCTTCAAAAATGCAAAGGGAGAAGCTGCCTACCTGAGTGCAGGTCCTACTATGGATATCGCTATCCTTCGGGAATTGTTTTCCCGTACGATTCTGGCCTGCAAAAAATTGGGAAAGGAACCGGAGCTGGCAACAGAACTCCAATCGAAACTGGATTCGCTCGCCCCCTATAAAATAGGAGCAAGAGGACAGTGGCAGGAATGGCAGACCGATTACAAAGAACGGGAACCCCAGCATCGTCATGTATCACATCTTTATCCGCTTCATCCGGGTGATCAGATCGACCCTTTGCATACACCCGAATGGACAGCTGCCACCAAACGTACATTGGAACTCAGAGGCGATGCGGCCACCGGTTGGTCTATGGGCTGGAAAACCAATCTCTGGGCACGGTTGTGGAAAGGAGACAAGGCATTGGAGATTCTGAACAATCTCATTACACCTGTAGGATTTAGTACGACTGCAGCAGACGGAAAAACGATTTCTTACACGGGTGGGGGAGGCCTTTATCGAAATATGTTCGATGCCCATCCGCCCTTCCAGATCGATGGAAATTTCGGAGCAGCTGCCGGCATCGTGGAAATGCTTTTGCAATCGCACACCGATGCCATTCACCTGCTGCCAGCATTACCCGCAGCCTGGAAAGAAGGCCGATTTTCCGGCTTCCGTGCGAGAGGTGGATTTCAGCTCGATGCTCAATGGAAGGATGGGCAGCTGAGTAGTGCATCGCTAAAGGCTGCTGCTGATGGTGCCTGCCGATTGCGTACATCTGTGCCGGTGATTATAGTGGATGAAAAAGGAAATCGCATAGCAGTAGAAAGAAAAAAAATCGGATATACAGCCCCTCTTTTTGAAGTGGTTTTTTCTGCCCGGAAAGGCGCATCCTATCGGCTCATCCCTCAATCCTAAGGGAAGAGCCGTGCCCCTTGCTTCGAAAATCGTATCTTCGGCACTTAAATTGTATACAACCTTATCAACATGAGTAAATACAAAGCCGGGGTACTGTTCGGAGAAGAACTGAGGGCCCTGTACGAAGATGCAAAAAACAACCAGTTTGCCCTTCCTGCGGTGAACACGATCAGCACAAGCAGTATAAATGCCACGCTGGAAGCGGCTGCTAAAGTCAATTCACCTGTTATTATCCAGTTCTCCAATGGTGGTGCCCAGTTCATAGCCGGTAAGGGCATGCCCAATGACCAGCTGCAGGCCAATATTTCAGGTGCCATTTCCGGAGCGCTGCACATTCACAATGTGGCAAAATATTACGGAGTTCCGGTAGTGTTGCATACCGACCATGCCTCGCATAAATGGCTGCCCTGGGTAAGTGGTATGATCGATGCCGGCGAACAGTTTTACAAAGAAAAAGGACAGCCGTTATTCTCCTCGCACATGTTGGACTTGTCTGAAGAACCCATAAAAGAAAACATCGAGACTTCCGTGCAATTTTTCAAACGCATGAATCCTTTGGGAATGTCGATTGAGATCGAACTCGGAGTTACTGGTGGTGAGGAAGACGGCGTTGATAATAGTGGGGTTGATAACGATAAACTCTACACACAACCGGTAGAGGTTGCCTATGCCTATGAAGAGCTGGGTAAAGTAGGAGATATGTTTACCGTGGCTGCAGCTTTCGGAAACGTACACGGAGTGTATAAGCCCGGAAATGTGGAGCTTCGTCCGGATATTCTTTTGAACAGCCAGCAACACATTCAGGAGAAATACAACACCAAAGAGAAGCCAGTTTATTTTGTTTTCCATGGTGGTAGTGGTTCACCTCAGCACCAGATTCGCGAAGCCATTTCTTATGGTGCTATTAAGATGAATATCGATACAGATCTCCAGTGGGCTTACTGGGAAGGTGTGCTGGGCTTCTACAAGAAAAATGAAGCCTATTTGCAGGGCCAATTAGGTAATCCTGAAGGAGACGATAAACCGAATAAGAAATTTTACGATCCCCGGGTTTGGTTGCGGAAGGCCGAAGAAACCTTTGTAAAGCGACTGGAAGTAGCGTTTGATGACCTGAACTGTATCAACCGGAACGCATAATTGAGAATTTGAATGCATAAAAAAACCCCGTTTAAAACGGGGTTTTTTTATGCGTTGACTCGAAAGTTTATCGTGCCATGTTAACTGTGTACAGTGTTCCGAAAAAGCCAAGTCCGGTTACTCCTACCTGCATTCTCAGTGTAATTGTTTGTTTACAGATCGAGAACGTTCCTGGATTACCAGCGAAAGCCCGAACGCTGATATCCTGTCCGGCGTACGTAGCGCTAAGTGTTCCTGCATTGCCGATTCCGGATTGTTGAACCAGTGTAACAGTCCGATTGTTTGGGTCTGTCCAGTCCAGAATGAATTTGATGGGATTCCAACCGTAATCGAAGATGTTGGTTACCGTAATCTCGCCGGTAGTAGCGGTCAGTTGTTTTACCGCACTAACGGTAGTAGTGTATGGGCCATAAGGACCACCGAAATCTTCGTTGGTATTCCTGTAAGTACCCAAAAATGTACTCAGATTTACATCTCCCTCAAAACAGGGACCACGGAGAGCAAGCGTGTAGGTATTATTGGTTGAGATAGGCTGAACTTCTCCAGCTTTTCCTCCAAGGGTAATAACTATTGTATCCTTTCTACCAGTAGAGTAGGCCGCTAGAATACCTGCGATATTTATCGATCCTACGGACTGACCTGCCGGGATGGTGACTGAGTTACCCGTTACATTGTAGTGAGTTCCTGCCTGTGCACCGGTTCTGGAGGTAATGGTGAAAGGAATAGTTACAGGTTGATCACTTACCTTGGTTATACCTACAGGAACATTGAATACTGAAGTGGCGGTTAGTACTTCAAACGTGCCACCAGTACGAAAGGTGAAATGTGCTTCCAGCGGAGGAAGAACAATCGTATCCACTTTTTTACAGCTGCCCAGCGCCAGCAACATTATCAGCACTGCCAGGCTGTTTTGTATGAATTGTATACGTTTCATTTGATTTGTTGATTTTATGATGAACAATCAAGCTTTAATGGATTAATAGCCTGGATTTTGCTCCATGTTCGGGTTCGACAGAATAGAAGCCTGTGGAATCGGGAACAACATCCGATAATCGCTGGCGGGTAAGGTCTGCCAGGCAGAACTCTGTACATCTGATGCCGGACGGGTTACAGGCAAGCCTCTGCGAACCAGATCAAAGAAGCGGAATCCTTCGAAGCAAAGCTCACGGGCGCGTTCGTTCATGATCTCGTCAATTGCCTCAGTCTTGGATGCAAAGGTAACATTGCTGAAGCCATTGATTCTTGCTGCTCCCAACAGATTGAAATCGGCGGCTGCACCGGCAAGATCACCCAGTTCCGCTCTAGCTTCAGCGCGGATCAGATGAAATTCGGCTACACGCATGGATTTGATATCTACAATCTTAGGTCCACGGGCGCTGGAGAAGAATTTCTTCACCAGGCAGGTATCCTGTGTAGTAGGTGCTATCAGGAAATACGCATTAAAGCGAACGTCAGTTGTGCGGTTGAACAAACTCTTCAGCTTATCCGAGGGTTCAAAGAATACATCCCCGTTATTATCCTGCCAGAGTGTACCTACGCCTGTACCTGTCCGACGCTGCTTCCAGATTACTTCAGCTTCAGAATCATCGGTCCAGATGGTGGGGAATTGTGCCGCAGTAGCCAATCCTTTGCCTCCGGATGTGATTGCTTCTGATGCGAAAGCTGCTGCCGCTGTCCAGTCACCCTTGTAGAGGGCCACCCGGGCCTGGTACCCTGCGATTGCCGCTTTTGAAAGATAGATGCTCCCGGCTGTTCCGGTTGCAACAGGAGCGGTATTCAATGGGGAGGATTTCGCTGCTGCCAGATCCGTTTCAATGCCGCGGATTACATCAGCCACGCTCGCACGCGCAGGGCGTGCGGAGATATCAGAGGTGGTAGTGTAAGGGATACCTTTTCCGCTAGCATTAAATTTTCCGGAGAAGCGCTGCAGCAATTCAAAATGAGCTGCACCACGTAGTCCCAATAGTTCACCTTTGATCTGGTCGCGACGTGTCTGTTCTGCAGCAGAATTTGTTTTAATTCCATCAATAACTGCCAGCATCTTGTTTGCAATACCAATGGTATAATAAAAACTGGTCCATCCACCGGATGCGGCGCCTCCCTGATTGGGGACATACTGCCATTTGAACTCAAACTGTCCCTGACCCCGGTTCTCATTGGAGATCTTGGTTTCATCAGCCACGATAGCGCTGACATACATGGAATTATCTCCAGCCCAGGAGCCATACACAGCATTCAAGCCTTGTTCGAGATCGGTAACCGTTTGGAAAACGATGGCCTGGTTGATGGAATCGCTGGGGAGTTTGTCGACTGTTTTCTCGCACGAGGAGAACGCTATCAGCGTTAGTCCGGTGCTTATTGCGTATATACTTTTTCTCAACATGATCATTCGTATTTGAATGGATTAGAATTCAACATTGAAACCTACTGTAAAAGTCCTTGGCAAAGGATACTCGTACTGCGCGATGTTGTTGTTGTCTTCCGGATCGAAACCAGTAAAGTTCGTCCAGGTAAAGAGGTTCTGCATCTGGCAGTAGAAGCGGAATGACTTAATCACTTTCAGCTGCTGGGCCACAGAACGAGGAAGGGTGTACCCAACCTGCAGGTTCCGGAAACGCAGATAAGAAGCGTCCTCAATGTCCTTTGAACTGAACTGACGCTGGAACAGCGGGCTTTGTACGTTGGTCACATCACCCGGTTTGGTCCACATTGTATTCATCTCTCTCAGGAGGTTGTATCCAGAGATAGCAAATGCATGGTTCTCCTGGAAGAAGGTCTGGTTGTTGAAACGGCTGAATTTTGCCTGGAAGTTGAAGAATGCACTCAGATCGAAATTCTTGAAGCGGAAGTTTGAATTGAAACCACCAGTCCAGGGTGCGAAATAAGTGCCAAAATCAGCCAGCTGATCTGCACTGCTGAATACGTTTGTCAGCTTGCCATCCTTAGTATAGTAAAGTGGAGCACCTGTAGCGGCATCAACACCTCCCCATTTGTTCACGTAGTGTGAACCGAGGGGTAAACCTACACGGATGATCGCTGTTCCTGCAGGGTATTCTTTCTCCTGACCTAAGCTGAGGATTTCATTCTTGTTGTAGGCAAAATTACCTCCAACAGACCAGGATACATCCTGTGTACGGATAATCTCTGCATTCAGCTGAACTTCAATACCCTTGTTGCCCATTTTACCGGCATTGACCTGGGCACTGGTGAACGCAGAACCGTTCTCAATGGGAATACCCTGAGAAATGAAGAGGTTGTTGGTGATCTCATCATACACGTTCACCTCACCCGTGATGCGATCGCGGAACAGGCCGAATTCCAGACCAATGTTGGTCTTGGTTGTGTATTCCCAGGTACCACGATCGTTACCCGGTGTAGAAGGTGCCAGTGTAGGCAGTCCTGCATAAGAACCGGTTCCGTAGAGCGGCAGGTAACCGAAGTCGCCAAATGGGAAGTTTTCCGCATTGGCAGATCTTCCGTAACTCGCACGGAGACGAAGGGTGCTGAATTTTTCGAAGATCTTACCTTTTGCAAACTTCTCTTCCATTACATTCCATACAAGTCCTCCTGCATAGAAGTTCTGGAAACGATTCTGAGCAGGCAGGATGGATGTTCCATCGCGGCGGGCAGAAAGGTCAAGAATGTATTTGTTTTTGAAGGCATATTTAACCAGTGCGAACTGAGATACATAAGCACGCTCTGATCGTCCTCCCCCAACGCCTGGAATCAGGCGGTTATCTACTGTTCCTGGAGTGATACCTGCTGGTGTGTTGACCAGTTTGGCATTCAGTCCAAAACCTGTGTAGCTAAATGAACGGGATTTAGAGAAGATCTGCTCTGCATTCAGTGTAACGTTGAGAGAGTGCTCATCATTTTTACCGAATACATCCTTGAATCCTACGTAAGCACGACCATTGCCCTGGAATACCCGACCGAAGCTCTCACCAAAAGAACCGGTGTTGCCTGGGAAGCCAGACTGTGAGGCGGTAAAGGTTCCGGGACGAACATACGTGGCACCTACCGTTTCACGGAAATCAAAGCCAACGTTGGCACCCACAAAGAACTTCTCCGTTATGTCATAGTTGCCGATAATAGAAGTAGTCGACTTGATCTGATCATTATATCGCATGATTTCGCGGATACGCTGATAGGCATTTGGTCCTACTCTTCCAGCGCCTACGTTAGCAGAGCCATTGGGCAAAAAGAGGGGATCGTACGGTGCTGCCAGATAAGCTGCCGCAAATGGGTTGGCCAGTGCTACACCATTCTCTGATTCAATGAAATTCCGCTTGGAATATCCAATGGTATTGTTCAGTTGGAAAGTGAATTTGTCTGCCTTGTGATCAAGGTTGAATCGCATTGTATAACGCTCCATATCAGAACGTTCACCAATACCATCCTCATTGTAATAGCTTACAGAAGCAAAATAACGGGTGGCTTCCGTACCTCCGGAAAGGCTGAGATCATGCGACTGGAACTTGCCTTTGCGCTGGAAAATCTCTGCCCAGTTGGTGTTCACATTACGCATACTGTCCAGCATACGGTCGTATGTACCCAGTGTAGCCGCAGACAGGGAGGCATTTGCCGGATTTTTCCGGGAAAAACGCCAGCCAGGCAAACTGTTGCCAACCAAAGGACCCAGTTTCTCCTGAAATGCCAGCAATTCAGCTGCATTCATCATATCGAACTTCTGCGTACCCGGGGTGGTGGTACCAAACTGCGGGCGATAGCTCACCTGTGTTGATCCTTTTTTACCACGCTTGGTAGTTACTACGATAACACCTGATGCACCACGGGAACCATACAGAGCCGCCGCAGAGGCATCTTTCAAAATGTCTACCGACTCAAAATCGTTCGGGTTATAACTCTGGAATACGCCTGCTTCTACCGGCACTCCGTCTACTATGTAAAGAGGAGTAGATCCACCGGAAATCGATTTTGGTCCGCGGATCTGTACGGAAGCAGAAGAACCTGGCTGACCGGAACCTGCCGATACCCGTAGACCCGGTGCACGGCCTTGAAGAATCTGATCGAAAGAACCAACCGGTACCAATTCAATGGCTTTCCGGTCGATACGGGCAGCCGCCCCTACATACTCAGATTTTTTTACCCGCTGGTAACCCGTCACTACCACACCTTCCAGTTCGTTGGAAGCTGCTTTGAGTGTAATTACTATTGAGCCAGATGAAGGAATGGCCACAGTAAGGGATTCAAATCCAACATTGGATACTACAAGCTGGCGAACATTTGCAGGAACTGACAGGGTAAAGGTACCGTCAGCTTTGGTGGATGCTCCCACAGACGTGCCACGAGCCACCACCGACGCGTTGGCAACCGGATTGCCGCTCTCGTCGATGACACGTCCCGAAACAGACTGCTGAGCCCACAATTGACCGACTATCATCACAAGGATGGATAGCGTTAGGAACAATTTTCTCATGTGCGTTATGGTTTTTAATTAAGCTACTAAACTACAATCCTTTCCCCATATTTTAACATTTCTGCCAGAATTGGTTATATTAATCTGACAGCTATTTGCAGGGCAAAGAATCAAAAAGCCAAACAGAACATTCCTAAAATTGTTCTAAAATTTGGCAAATAGAAACAAATACATAAACGAAAATGTTAATGTATTTGTCTGCTTTTAAACACTATGCATTTAAAAACTACCCTGAATTCCGATTCCTGTTCAATTCTTTCTCCTTCATGCCCCCTGATGTCTTATCTTTGACGCAATCATATTCCTGAACACATGCCCGAAGCACAAAACAGGCAGTTTCTTGATTTTGAACGTCCGATCAAAGATCTATATGATCAGATCGCACAACTGAAAGTCACTGCAGAGAAGAACAAACTGGACCTGACCGCATCTATCGATCAGCTGGAAGAGAAAATTCTGGAAAAACGGCGCGATATCACCCGGCAACTGACCAGCTGGCAAAAAGTACAGCTTAGCCGCCATCCGGATCGTCCATATACACTGGCGTACATTAAACGGATGTTCAGCCAGTTTACTGAATTACATGGCGATCGGAATTTCCGGGACGACAAGGCCATCGTCGGTGGGTTCGCTCAATTTGAGGGAGAAACTGTAATGGTAATCGGCCATCAGAAGGGGATCAACACAAAAATGCGCCAGTTACGTAATTTTGGTATGGCTAACCCTGAAGGCTATAGAAAGGCTCTCCGTCTGATGAAACTGGCGGAAAAATTCAATAAACCGGTTATCACGCTGGTCGATACGCCTGGCGCCTATCCCGGTATCGAAGCGGAAGAAAGAGGGCAGGGAGAAGCTATCGCCCGTAACATCTTCGAAATGATGCGCCTGAAAGTGCCGGTGATCTGTGTGATTATCGGAGAGGGAGCAAGCGGCGGTGCCATGGGCATCGGTGTGGGCGACCGGGTATTTATGATGGAAAACACCTGGTACACGGTGATTTCTCCTGAAAGTTGCAGCTCCATTCTCTGGCGTAGCTGGGAAATGAAGGAAAAAGCTGCCGATGAACTTAAATTAACAGCCGATCACATGCTGAAATTCGGACTGGTAGATGGTATCATCCCGGAACCACTCGGTGGAACACACTGGGATTATGATCAGGCCGCTGAAATGATGAAGCAATACCTCAAACCGGTGCTGGCAGAATTGAAAGCCATTGACCCCCAGACGCGTGTACGGGAGCGAATCGATAAATTCAGTAAAATGGGCTTCTGGGAAGAAGCCTGATCCTAACCTTTTTATATGTCTGTACAGTTATTCAGGGGAACGGGCGTAGCCATTGTAACCCCTTTCACAGAAGATGGTTCCATCGACTGGGAGGCTCTGTCCCGCTTACTCAACCATCAGTCGGAAGGAAATGTGGATTACCTGGTGGTCATGGGAACCACAGGAGAGAATGTAACACTTACGAAAGAAGAAAAACAGGCTGTATTTACGTATGTTGCCCGTCACAACAACGGCAAACGCCCACTCGTTGCCGGTATCGGTGGTAACAATACGGCAGAAGTAGTATATGCGCTTCGCGATACTAACCTTGAGGCATATCAGGGGGTTTTGTCGGTCAGTCCCTATTACAACAAACCGAATCAGGAAGGATTGTTCCAGCATTATAAAGCCATCAATGATGCGTCTCCCTTACCGGTAATTATGTACAACGTACCGGGCAGAACAGGTATGAATGTATCGGTACAGACTACGCTCCGGATTGCCAGGGAATGCCCGAACATCGTAGCTACCAAGGAAGCCTCCGGAAATATGGAGCAGATCATGCAGATCATCGCACACAAACCGGCAGGTTTTGAGGTGATCAGTGGGGATGACGCCATCGCCATGCCGCTCATCGCTTCCGGTGCCATTGGAGTTATATCTGTTGTGGCCAATGCCTATCCGGGGCCTTTTTCCTCTATGATTCGATTGGCACTGGAAGGAAAGTTCGATGAAGCGCGTCCGGTTCATTTACGGTTCCTCAATATCCTTTCTTCCCTTTTCGAGGAAGGGAATCCAAGTGGAGTAAAGGTTTATCTCTCGGAGATGGGCATTTGTGGTAATTTCTTCCGGTTGCCGGTTTATCCGGTCAGCCAGCAGCTACAGGAAAAAATCCGGGGGCTGATGAAGACATTAGAGGCATAACAGCGGCGCCTGTTTTAGCCATTCCACTACTTTTGATGGCCAGAATACATCCGACTGCCGGTTGTGCATCCCGTATCCATGGCCGCCTTTCTCGTAAATCAGCGTCTCCACCGTTACACCATTTTTCTGAAGGGCATCCCTGTACAGATACGTATTCTCAATGCTGACCCGGTCGTCCTTTGCATGCACCAAAAAGGCGGGTGGCGTTTCAGGGGTTACCTGCAGCTCATTGGAAAAGCGGGTAAGGGTTTCCGGAGTTGGAAGTTTCCCCAGTAACCGGTCACGAGAACCGGTATGCGCAGCCGGTGTGGAAAGAGTGATCACCGGGTACACCAGAATGGAGAAATCCGGCCGCACCGATGCCGGTTTTTTATGGTACACAAAGTGAGTCGACAGCGTAGAAGCAAGATGACCACCTGCTGAAAAGCCTATTACACCCGTTTTTGCCGGATTGATCCCTAATTTTTTGGCCTGTTTGCGCACATAGAGCAATGCTTCCTGCGCATCCTGTAAAGGTCCCATCTCCGGGTGCTCCATCGTGGCAGAATCCGGAAGGCGATACTTTACCACAATGGCCGTAAAACCCTGGCTGCGCAGGTATTCCGCTACATCCCAGCCCTCATGTTTAATGGCATTGATGGCGTATCCGCCACCGGGAAAAATGAGGATGGCGATGTCATTACGATTGGCGGGATCCGGCGAATAAATGCGTAAGGTTGGCTTGGAAATCCGCGCTACACGAACAACACCATCGCTGCCCGTCTCAGCCTTTTCAAGATCAGCGGAAGCTTTTGCACCCGGAATGGCTTTTCGGTACAGCGGAATCTCAGGAGGTTGCTGGGTCATGGCGGAAAATGAAAAACAACAAAATAAGGCAACAAATAGGGATCGCATAGTAAGGGTTACTTCCCAACAAGATACGTAGTTCCTTCGATGGCCAGATCAGTAGCTGAAAAAATGGAACGGGATTCTTCCAGAAATGGCTGAAGATCGGTATAGCGACTGCTAAAATGGCCGATCAGTAGTTTGTTTACGCCTGCATCTGCTGCTATCCGGGCAGCCTGGGCCGCTGTAGAGTGATAGCGAGCCGCTGCTTTTTCCTGCTGATCCTCCAGATAGGTGGCCTCGTGGTAGATCATCGAACAATTCTTTACCACTTCGCCGATCTTCTGTGGTTCATACAGAGTGTCTGCACAATAAGCATAGGATCGGGCCGCAGGCCCCGGTTCCGTGACTTCTTCATTTAGGGTAATATGGCCTTCCTTGTGCCTGTAATCCGAGCCTGCTTTCAGCTGAGGATAAAATGCTTGGGGGATTCCTGCCTCGCGGGCTTTTTCCGGAATCACTTTTCGCGGCCTCGGCTTTTCCCGAAAAAGAAAGCCCCAGCATTCAATCCGATGGGTGACCGGAAAGGCAGTGACCATAAGGTTTTCATCGTCCAGCAAAACGCTGCCCTGCCGAATGGCATGAAAATGCAGCGCATAGGGAAGGTTCACATCTGCCACGTCGAAGGAGAGTTTCAGAAGCGGTTCAAGGGCTGCAGGAGCATGGATATGCAAAGGGTCTCTTCTTCCATTGAGCCCATAACTGTTCAGCAGGCCAAACAATCCAAAGTAATGGTCGCCGTGCAAATGGGAAATAAAAATATGACCGATGCGGCTACGCCGGATTTTGAAGGCGTTCATCTGCATCTGGGTGCCTTCTCCGCAATCGATCAGAAACAACTGCTCTTTGTATGTCAATACCTGAGCCGTTGGGTGACGGTCGTGCATGGGAAGGGCAGAATTATTACCAAGTACGGTTACCGCGAACATAATTAACAATTAATCATCGTTGAACAACTCCCGCTCAATTTCTTCCATCTGCACGATGTCCATAGCTTCACTCAGTGTGGGCGTGATGTTCAACAACTCCAGCAGCTCTGCCTCGTCCAGAAAGGTTTCCACTTCCGGCTGGATGCCACAGATCACAAACGAATGACCGTTTTCATAGCTGTTTTGCTGCATGTCCGCTAATTTTTTGGATGCTTCAAGGTCGATGCGCTGCACCGGCTCCATATCCACAATAAAATTTTTAACGTCATTTTGGGTGAGCCTTGCAAACGTAGTTTCCAATTCTGCTGTCATATTTGCAGTAAGCGACGCTTCAAGGATCGTTATGACATGGAATTTCTCTTTGGTATCAAGTTTGACCTGCATAATTACTGGTTGTAACGTCCGGTTGCCCGTAACAATTAGTCAAAATTATTCGTTATTATTGTAAAGATTGAATTTTATTAAATCATACCTCTAATGGACAACAACTTTTCGGCCCAGGTTAAAGAAATCATCTCTTTTAGCAGGGAAGAAGCGTTGAGGTTGGGAAACGATTTTATCGGTACCGAACACCTGTTGCTCGGTTTGATACGTGAAGGAGAAAACACCGCCGTTAAAATCCTGAAAAACCTTAATGTCGACCTCTACGAACTGCGTAAGGAAGTGGAGCTCGCAGTAAAAGACAAGACCGGCAAGAACATCGCCAACATAAACAGCCTTCCGCTGACCCGTCAGGCCGAGAAGGTGATCCGGGTAACCGTTCTCGAAGCCAAGGCCCTCAAAAGCCCGATGGTAGAAACGGAACACCTGATGCTGTCGATCCTGAAAAACAAAGAGAACATCGCTACCCAGATCCTAAATCAGTTTGACATTGATTACGATCTCTTCCGCAATGATCTCGGAGTGGTCAGAAGCAACGATGTAAAGAGTGAGTACACAGATGACCCCGACGACGATTTTGATGAGGAGAAGCGCGGGTATCAGCAGAAAGCCAAACAACAGCAACCGGCTGCCAAAAGCAAAACACCGGTTCTGGATAATTTTGGGCGAGACATTACGCGACTGGCGGAAATGGGCACGCTGGATCCCATCGTAGGAAGAGAAGAGGAAATCGAACGGGTATCCCAGATCCTCTCCCGCAGAAAGAAGAATAACCCGATCCTTATTGGAGAACCGGGGGTTGGTAAAACAGCCATTGTGGAAGGACTGGCATTGCGCATTGTACAGCGGAAAGTCTCCCGGGTGCTGTTCGACAAGCGGGTGGTTTCACTCGACCTTGCAGCCCTTGTTGCGGGTACTAAATACCGCGGCCAGTTTGAAGAACGCATGAAGGCCATCATGAACGAACTGGAAAAAAACAGGGATGTCATCCTTTTCATTGATGAAATTCATACCATCGTTGGTGCCGGTGGTGCCAGCGGTTCGCTGGACGCATCCAACATCTTTAAGCCGGCACTGGCTCGTGGCGAACTCCAGTGCATTGGTGCTTCCACCCTCGATGAATACCGGATGCACATTGAAAAAGATGGTGCACTCGATCGCCGTTTCCAGAAAGTAGTGGTGGATCCTCCAACAGTGGAAGAAACCATGCAGATCCTGAACAATATCAAGTCGAAATACGAAGATTATCACAATGTCAGCTACGCTGATGATGCCATCGATGCCTGTGTCAAACTCAGCGATCGCTACATTACCGACCGTCTGCTGCCCGATAAGGCAATTGATGTGATGGATGAAGTAGGCGCGCGGGTTCACCTCAAGAACATTAACGTGCCGCAGGATATCCTCGATCTGGAGAAAAAGATCGAAGACATCAAGCATGAAAAGAACCGTGTGGTCAAAAGCCAGCGCTTCGAAGAAGCGGCCTCTCTGCGGGATACCGAAAAACGCCTGCAGGAAGAACTGGAAAAAGCTAAAAACTCCTGGGAAGAAGAAAGCAAACATAAACGCTATCCCATCAGTGAAGAGGATATCGCCGAAGTGGTTAGTATGATGACCGGCATTCCGGTGAAAAGAATGGTACAGGCAGAGAGCGATAAGCTCCGGAAGATGTCGGTAGACATGAAAGGCATGGTGGTTGGCCAGGATGAAGCCATCCTGAAAGTAGTCAAGGCCATTCAGAGAAACCGGGTGGGTCTTAAAGATCCGAAGAAGCCAATCGGCACCTTCATTTTCCTCGGACCAACCGGTGTGGGTAAAACCGAACTGGCGCGATCCCTGGCACGATACATGTTTGATTCTGAAGAGGCACTTATCCGGATCGATATGAGTGAATACATGGAAAAATTCACCGTGAGCCGACTGATCGGTGCTCCTCCCGGATATGTGGGTTATGAAGAAGGCGGACAGCTAACCGAAAAGGTTAGAAGAAAACCATATTCTGTTATTCTTCTGGACGAGATTGAAAAAGCACATCCGGATATTTACAATATTTTGTTGCAGGTACTGGACGATGGCCAGCTCACCGATGGTCTCGGCAGAAAAGTGGATTTCAAGAATACGCTGATCATCATGACCTCTAACATTGGGGTTCGTCAGCTGAAGGATTTTGGTGAAGGGGTAGGATTTGCCACACAGTCGAGAGTGCAACATGCTGAAGAAGCAGGAAAAGCAGTGATCGAGAAGGCGCTGAAGCGTACGTTCTCTCCGGAATTTCTCAATCGGGTAGATGATGTGATCATCTTTAACTCACTGACCAAAGAGAATATTTTCGAGATCATTGATATTCTGATGAAAGGTGTGCTGAAACGCCTGAAGAATCTGGGTTTTACGCTGGAGATTACCGATGAGGCCAAGAACTTTATTGCCGATAAGGGGTACGACCAGCAGTTTGGTGCACGACCGCTGCATAGGGCGATCCAGAAATACCTGGAAGATCCGCTGGCAGAAGAAATTCTCAGTATGAATATCAAACCTGGTGATGTAATGATCTGTGACCTTGACAAGGAGGAACAGAAATTAAAATTCACCCTTAGTGAAGGGGCCAGTGCAGAACATTCTGCTGCCTGACAAAGAGTTTTGCACTTGACCTGCAAGGCATCCTTAACGATGATTTGAATAAATCAGATAGAATACGTAATTATGCGCCCGGTCTCCGGAGGAGGAATTCCTTCGGAGACCGGTATTTTATATGAAAGCAGCAAAGATCATCATCACCATCGACGGCTATTCATCCTGCGGAAAAAGTACGCTGGCAAGGCAGCTTGCACAGGAGCTTGACTACACATACATAGACACGGGCGCTATGTACAGAGCCATCACGCTGTATTTTCTGAGAAACCAAACCAATTGGACTGCTACAGAAGAAGTAGAGGAAGCGCTCAGGAATATAGAGCTGGAGTTTGTAGTCAACACCCGTTCCGGTAACAGGGAAATACACCTGAATGGAGAAAATGTAGAGTTTCTGATCCGGGATCTGGTAGTGGCGGAGAAAGTGAGCGAAGTGGCTGCTATACGGGAGGTTCGGACGTTTGCCGTGGCGCAGCAGCGTAAAATGGGAGAGGCAAAAGGGGTGGTGATGGACGGGCGCGATATTGGTACAACTGTATTTCCACAGGCAGAGCTGAAAATTTTCATGACGGCAGATAATGCCATTCGGGTGGAAAGACGTTTCAAAGAATTGTTCGCCAAAAATCCCAACATTACGATCGAAGAAGTAAAGGCCAACCTGGAAATGCGGGATTATATCGATTCGCACCGGGAGGTTTCTCCCTTGCGCAAAGCAGATGATGCCGTCATCCTGGACAATTCAGATATCACTCCTGAAGAGCAGTTACAACTGGCTCTTACGTGGGCAAGGGAGTGTTCCGGTGATCAATAAGAAACTTCATCAAACGGGTACGCGGCCGGATAGAATCCATGAATCTTCCGAAGAACTCCCTCTACCATTGAATCCGGGCAGGAAGCACCACTGGTGACAAGAATGCGCACGGGTTGGGCGGTAGGTAACCAATTCGAAACAGTTGTTTCTTCCCTTGTTCGCCAGTTGGCATGTAAGAGTTCTGAGGCCGATAAAATATCGTCTTCAGAGCGAATAAAAAAGGTGGGCAGCACCTGCTCGCAGAGTTCAACCAGATGGGATGTATTCGAACTGTTTCTTCCGCCGATCACCAGTGCCATATCTCCCGGTTGCTGTAATAATCCCGCAACAGCGGTCTGGTTGTCGTTCGTAGCATAGCAAAGGGTATCCCTTGTATCGGCAAATCGTTCCCCGATGGTTGATTCATTCAGACCATGCTGCTCCATCATCACCTGTTTGAGGTAATCAG
>CANHUD010000023.1 GCA_947463665.1 Sphingobacteriales bacterium | reverse complement strand
CCGGGTCTGCGGTAAGAAGACCCCTCCACATGCACGAGCGTGGCCAGTGCCGTGCGCTTTCCATCGCGCAGCGCCTGGTCATAAGCTTGTACGATCTGCCGGTTTTCCTTCACATTACAAAGGTAACATTTCTCGCTGACCTTAGCGATCGGGTTCAGCAGCCAGGCTTCGTTGAACACATATTCGACTCCGCTGGAGAGCCCAGCCCATTAGATTTATGTTAGTTTTTTATATTTGGAGGAGGCACTTGTATTTTCAATATCTAATGGTTTCGTTGTATCAGTTCCTGTGTGATCAATTTAAAATCATCTGTTCGAAACGGAACTGCAGGCAATCCTTCCTGATTATAGAGATTTCCATCCGGATTGGATTCCCAAGCATATCGCACTGCCACTGGACTCTTCACGTGTTTTGAACTCACCCATACCGAATCGCCGACGATACGGGCATCTGCCCAATGAAATACCCTATCCTGACCTGCAATGGAGAAGCCCTTCAAAAGAAGTCCGTCTTTGATTGTCAGACCTTTGCCTATTGAAGTAAACCCTATGTGAATACTGTCACCTTCAATCCTGTAACCACTATACATGGGGCCAGAATGTATTATATTCTCTCCATAAGCCATTTTTCTGGCGGCAATATATAGGCGTTTTCCGACATCCAGTTTATTACGGGGATGAATATCCAGCGGGTCTCCAATATCAATGGCAGACGCCATTCCGGTGCCTGTCAGCCGAAGGGTCATGGTTTGAGCTTCCCGTAATTCAGCCACCTGATCATCAGCCGGAATTGATTTTTTTTCTTTATGATTAGCAAGCTGCACGTATAAAAATGGCATATATCCCTGCCCCCAACGCATTCTCCAGTCATCAATCAGCATGGGAAACAAGGTTCTGTATTGATAGGCTTTTGATGCATTTCCTTCTCCTTGATACCATATAACACCTTTGATACCATAGGGTATGATGGGTGCGATTCTTCCATTAAACTGAACACTGTATTGATTATAATATCCCTGATTACCCGGAATTGTGGGTTCAATAATTCCACTTGCCTTCCATTCTTTTGGGAGTATCACCCGATCACCTTTTTCTGAAAAAATCTCTGCAGGTGTTGTACTTGATCCAACCAAACCTGTACCCCATATTTCATAAAGTCGGATAGCCAGAACATTTTTTCCCTGCACCAGCAATGTGCGCGGAATCCTGACTTCTTTCACACCTTCAGAATCTGTGATGTCTGAGAACTTTGTACCATTCAAAAACAATGTCAGTTTTTTCCCACGCAGGTATAACCTGAGAGAAAGATATTTCCCCTGAATCTTATCGACCGTAAATTGGTTTCTAAACCATGTAACTCCCCAAAACCAGGGCATACCGATTTTCTCATTACTCACCGGATAAAGTACAGACTTCCACCCTACATCATTGAATTCGCTCTTATGTACTCCCTTTTTCAATCCCTCCTGACATTGATCGGCCAGACTGTCGCGATGTACATCATTCCATAGACTTTTTTTCACGATTTCATCCCACTTATTGGGATCCTTGTCCTGCTTTTTTATGAGTTCACTGTATTCCGAATGTTGCATGAGACTTTCCGAACTTATCCACGCATGAGCGCTGGTAGCTCCCCATGAAGATGAAATTATTCCTACAGCCACATTTTTGTGCTGAGTAAGTTCACGTGCAAAGAAATAAGCTACGGCTGAAAGATGCTTCACTGATTGAGGTGTAACTGTTTTCCATTCTGCGGGTTCCGTATCAACCAAAGGAATCACAGAGGTTTTATGGGGTACTGTGAAATATCTTATTTGTGGATAATGAGCTGAATTTATTTCTTCCTGAGTAGTAGCGCCTACGCCCATACCTACCGACCATTCCATGTTCGATTGCCCGGATGCCAGCCAGACTTCTCCTACCATGACATCTTTCAACCGGATGATGGTATCCTCTGCCATTATCTTTAACACATAAGGACCCCCATAATCTAGAGGAGGTATCCTGACCTTCCATTTTCCATCAGGAGCGCTTTTGGCCATGGCCGTATAACCTGCTACTTCAACCCTTAGAAGTATACCGGGAGAAGCGACTCCCCAAATGGGAACATGCATACCCTGTTGAATGACCATACTGTCACCAAACAAAGAGGCCAATTTAATTCGCTGGCCAATAGCGTTATTAAACAGGAAAATTGCTCCCAAAAACAGACAAATCTTTTTCATTTGACAATCTTACTTTAATATCAGAGGACTTATATGGTAAATTTCAAAGAAAGTCGTGATTATTTTATCTTTTATTAAAATGCAAATTCAACAATGCTTCATCCTCAGCCCATATCTTAGATGGTAATCCTGAAGGCAGGAGTTGATCAGCATGACGTGATAATCTTTCGTTTAATCGTTTTGTAACAGATGGGTACTGTTCTGCCAAATTTTCTTTCTCTCCCCCTGGAGTCTTCATATCGAACAAATAATATTTATTTGGAGCAGAAAAAATAAGCTTCCATGATCCGGAAAGTATGGAGGCCTGGCTTCTGAAACGCCAAAAGAGGGCAGAATGAGGGGATCCATTTTTCTCTCCAGTCAGGAAAGGAAGCAGGTTTTTGCCATCAATTTTCCAGCTTTGATCTATCTGCCCACCAGCAGCTGCTACTGCTGTGGGCAGGATGTCCAGAGAAATCACAGGTTCCTTGAATACCAGACCAGATTTAATCTTGTCAGGCCAAGAAATAATGAAAGGGACACGTACCCCTCCGTCTGTCAGCATTCCTTTTTCTCCAACAAACGGTTGATTCAGCGAACCATCCCACATTCCTTCTTTTAGCGGTGCTCCATTATCACTGGTGAAAATGATAAGCGTATTTTCAGCAAGACCAAGATCTTTGAGTAGAAGCCGTATGCGTCCAATCCCTTCATCAACTGACTTTATCATTGACAGACCTTTTTGCCTTATGCTGTCAGGTATTTCCATGAAGGAAGATTGGTAGACTTTGGGAGCTTCCAATGGAACATGCGGGGCAAAATATCCGAGATATAAGAAGAAAGGATTTTCCTTATTTTTCCGAATAAAGGCAAGGGCTGCTTTTGTCTGAAGGTCAATCCTATACTCGTTACTGTTCACCAAAACCGGAGGATCTTTTAGGTCATTTCCATTCAGATCAAAAGAGGCGGCATAATTACGCATAGCCCCACAGAAATACTCCGTAAAACCTCTATGGCCGGGTAGATTTTTATCCGTAATACGAACATTATCCCCCCAAAGAATTTCATTGCCCGGAATTGCTTTAAATTCGGAGTGAGTAGCGGACCCTGAAGCAACATGCCATTTTCCAACAAGTCCAGTGACATAGCCCAAAGATTTCATCCGATCACCGATGGTCAATTCCGAAACAGGCAATGGTCCGTCATCATTGGACTCCATTCCGAAACGGTTAGGGTATCTTCCTGTAAGAAGTCCTGCCCTTGATGGCACACAGACAGGAGCACATGCATAGCCGGAGGAAAATTGAACCCCTGACATAGCCAGGCTGTCAAGATATGGAGTTTTCACATCCGTTCGTACACCATGTGAACCCAGATCAGCCCAACCCAGATCATCCGCTACAACTACAATAACATTCGGTTTTGATTGAGCCTGTGAAAAAAATGACTGCCCCATTATGGACAAACACAATATAGTACGTTTTATTATCAGCATCGTAACAAGCGTTAAGGGGTTTTAAGAGTAGAAGGTAATGTTGGTATGGTATGGAGGTGTTCAGCACTACCCGAAGTGAAAGCTGTTCTGATGGCATCCAAATAAATGAATCCCTCACTAAGCGTTGGGAAAATATGATGCCCTTCTGCATATTCGTTCCAATTATCAAGCATAAGCATACCCCTTAACAGGGGTTCGGGCAAAACATTTTCCTGAGCATATCGCTTTATGCGCCTCAAAAGTTCTGCGTATTTTTCCTTCGAAAGTCTCCAGCTTCCTTTAAAATAGGCATTTCCCCAAGGTGTGGAGTCCCAGCCTACAGAGGCAGTAGGTATAGATGGAAGACCTGTAACAATGGATAGGCTACGCCATGCTGATTCCTGCAAACTTACTATACTGTCTGCTGAAGGAACTTCTTTTTGCATGCCGGGAGTAAAACTTGGCCAGTGGTAAGAGATAGCATAGTCAAGTCCGATGCCTTTATAAATGGATGATAAATCTTTCTCAGGAGATCCGTGATATTCCCCCAAAAGAATCACACCCGAAAAACCGGCTTTACGACATTCGGAACGAAGATAGGAAATGGCCTTACGCGCCTGATCCTCCCCTCCTAAATCCTTTACAAAATTCTCCGGGCGGTAGATGGTGAATACAGGCTTGTTTCCAATTAGATGATAGTTAGGTTGACTGAAATGCTCCTTGATCCAGTATGGAACAAGATTTTTTTTGAAGTCTCTGAAATTTTTTATTCCTGCCATGGATGAACCTATTTCGTGCACATACATGATGGAATACTGAATCATATCAGCATAACGTGCTTTCCTCAGGCCAAGAGTCCAATGACCATAGATTTCTTTTAAACGTCGCTTACCTTCGTTATTTTTTTCGCGGTACCAACATACATTGAAATGTCGGATTCCATGTTCTACTGCAAATTTGATTTCTGTATCCACCACGATTGGATCACCTTCAGCATACCATCCCAATACAGGTTTCCTGTCTGGAAAATTTTTCAACTTATCCCAATGAGGCTCAGGCAGGTTTTTATCCCAAAGGGGACACATAAATACTACAGGCTGCAATCCTGGAGTTTCAACGGGTATTGGCTTCGACACAGGATATGATGTATCCAAAATAGTAGCGTTCAAACTGAGGGTAGATGCCCAAAGCATAAAGAGCATTAATGATCGAGAGATGAGTATTTGCATAATTATTTCTCCGTAGATATGGTATGGATGTTATCGATTTTTAAATTCACTATAAGTATCTATACTCGGTATTTAATAAAAATTCAACAAATGCTGACCCACGTAGGAATGGTAGAGTTGCACATAAAAGTTGAACATGGCATAACCTATTCTAACACAAAGGGAAATTTTATTTCAGTATGGGCCCCTGCCGATATCCTCCGGACGAAGATCCTTATGTAGTATTGTCTTATCACTGAATACATTTCGGATAGCATCCAGTTCTCCAAAACCATACATGCGAGAAGGCATAATGAAATGCCCCTCACCGTATTCATTCCAGTTATCCAATATGATGGTCTTTGAAAGCAACAAATCCGGATATGTCTTATTTTTTACAAAGTCTTTTGCGGCCAGCAGCAGGTTCTCGTATTCCGATGGTGTGAGTCGCCATCTGCCTTTGTAATAGATGTTATTCCACGGGGAAGAATCCCAGCCAATTGATAAAGTAGGAATGGATAACAGTCTGGTTGCAGTTTCGAGTTTATTCCAAGCGGTAATCTGATGATTTATTATCTCCGAATTGGGAGGTGGGACAGCCGTAATCAGACCGCTAAAGCTCGGCCAATGATAGGACACTGAATAGTCCAAACCTAGAGATGTATATTTTGCAGATACATCTGCATTTATATTTGTGTGATAGGTGCCGAAGACAATAAGACCACTGAACCCAGCTTTGGCACATGCCAATCGAAAGAAATCCAATGCTTCCTTTGCCTTGGCTTCACTTCCGAAATCGGCGATGAAACTGTTAATATTGAAAATAGTGAAGACCGGTTTGTTGCCGATTTTAAGATAGTTGCCCCGCTTAAAATGCTCATTAATCCAATATGGAACCAAATTATCTGTCCAGTCTGCCCAGCTGGCTAGACCACCCATCTGATCCTGATCAACAAATAGTAAACAATAATTGAACATATCGGCATAACGTGCCTTTTTTAACGCTCTTGTCCAATGACCATATTCTTCTACAATGGGAGAACGTCCTTCATTGCTTTTAGCCCTGTACCAGCATACATTAAAAAAGCTGATACCATGTTCAAGTGCATATTTTATCTCCCAGTCGACCACCTCTGGATTAGCCTCTTCATACCAGCCCAAAACAGGTTGTCGATCCTTATAGGGAAAAATATTATTCCAATGAGAAGGCGACTTCTCATATGTCCATAATGGACACATGAAAGCGCCGATCCTATAGCCTCCGGTTTCCACTGGAACAGGTCTTGGCACATAATCTGCCCGGGGAACAGGGGTATTCGAACTTGATTGCGAAACCAGGTCTCCGTTTTTTCTGCATCCTATTATAACATTGAAAAACAAATACAGTAAAAAGGAATAGAACCAAGGATTTATCAGACGATGTTTCAATGTGGAATATTTAGAATAACTACTTTTTATGAAAAAAATTCAATCGATCGTATAGTTTACTGAAACTAAAAAATAAAAAAAGGTACCCGACCGTATTCACATAATAAGGTCGGGTACCTATGGTCAGGCAGTTTGCCTAGTACCCAGGATTCTGGACAAGATTTATATTATTGGTGAGCCATCCTTGACGGAACACATGATAATAATAAGCAGGTTTGAAAACTGTTGGGTTAGGATAGGCAGGAGTCCGATGCAAAAACTTGTACTTATCATCACGCAAATCATAATAAACCTCAATCCTATTAGGACGCCCATTCAAACCTCCTTGAGCAATGGTCTTGTCGGCAAGCCTCCATCTCTTCAGATCATAAAATCGATGCCCTTCGAACATCAACTCTATTTTACGTTCACGCATGATAAGGGACATATTAATTGACGTATGCTCTTTAACACCTCCTCTATCCCGGATTTTGTTGATGAAGCCAAGGGCTTCTGTAGCATTACCGGATTCAAATGCAGCCTCAGCTGCATTCAGATAGATTTCGCCTAGTCTGAAGATAACGGCTGGGGTGGTTGATTCCTCCCAATTTACTTCCAGGATAGGTCTTGAGAATTTTTTACGGTATATAGGAGATCCTGTAGTGGCATAGTTTCCGGCTCCCCTCATCCGCTGCCCATTCCCTTTGAAATAAACAGTAGCCGGATTTACGTCCGTGTTACCTGACTTGGTAATTATATAATTGTGTGTAAACATACTATCACCCGGAAACCAGGGTTGCTGGTCCCATCTGAATGCTCCGTGAAACCTTGGTTCCCTCTTTATCCAAAGTTCAGCTTGCTGATCCACCACGGCTCCGTCAAAGTTTATGATAGGATCTGAACCGTCTACATTCTCAAAACTGTTTAAGAATTCGGCAGTTGGTGTAAAAGCATTCTCGAATTTATTTAATGAGTTTCCTAAATCTTTACTACGATAGCGCTTTTCGAAAATCGATTCAGACGTTCCTTCAGTGATGAACAGATTGTAATAGGCATTTGCATAAGATGTAGGATTACCCGGAATAATACCTGTTCTGTAGAGAGCAAACTTTCCGGTTGCATCCAGGCCTCCATCACTTGCAGGTATCAGCGCCTTTGATGCATCAAGTGAAATTTTGAAATAACGGGATGCTTCAGCTGCCGGGATTCCCAGTATTCCATTCAATTGAACCGTACCATACTTCGCAATGGATCCCGCATACAGGGCTGCTCTCGATTTAAGAGCTAAGGCAGCCCATCTTGTGAAACGAAGGGTTTTGACGTCAGTTGGTAAATCGTTAAGAACAGCGTCAATCTCGGTCAAAATAAAATCATATATCTTTTGCTCCGTTTCACGTTTTGCAAAGAGCTCTTCTTTGGGATCCGTCACCGCCTGTGCCTTTGTGATTAGAGGTACTCCCCCGAAACGCTTAACATACTCAAAATAGGTGTATGCCCGTGCAAATCGCATTTCCGCCAGCCTTTCTTTTTTAACCACCGGGTCAAGTACATTTGTACTTATTTTAGCGCCGTTTTCAAGAAACGTATTGATATCGCGCAAAATAGCCCAGTCCCAATATTCTAGATAGTGTGAATTAGCAGGTGCAATGACCCCAAAAAGTCTTGGAAATATACCGTGCCAGGTATGGGGTGTAAGCCCTTCATCACTGACAATCGCTTCAGCAAACATTAGTTCACCTTGTGTGGGATTTGGAGCGTAGGTATATGGAAGCTGGATACGACTGTAAATATTAGATACATAAGCATCAATCAGGCTTGCATTTTCCCAGACTTGGGCATCGGAGATTCTGTCCAGCGGTTTCTTATCTAATACCTGCTTCTGGCACGAAAACAACGATATGCTCATCAGCAGTATCAAATATGCATTTATTTTTTTCATATATTCTTAATTTTTCAATCAGAGATTCAAATTCACTCCGAAACTGTACGTCTTTTGCTGTGGATAGTATCGTAAATCACCAATTGGAGATTCCGGATCGAAGTTTTTCATTTGGGAGATGGTGAACAAGTTCACACCGGCCAGATAAAATCTACAAGTGCCTAAACCTATTTTCCTCAGCATCTTACCCGGTAATGTATATCCAATCTGTAAATTCTTAAGCCGCACATATGAAGCATCGTGTAGCCAGAAATCGGAAACAGCTCTGTTATTTTGGACCCCACCCGGTAGAAAGCGGGGAAATTTGGCATTGGGATTTGCAGCTGTCCATGAATTGACTGCAACATACGCATACGTATTACCCTCATATTGTGCAGGTGCCCTCTCCTCATTGATAAACGTGTGAAAATTAGCAGCCCCTTGTAATAACATAGAGAAATCGATTCCTTTCCAGCTTGCAGACATGTTGAAGCCGAACATTGTGAGTGGAACATTATTGCCAATGATGGCCTCATCATATCGATCCAAGCGTCCATTACTGTCCAGATCCATATATTTTATATCGCCTGGTCGCAAGGTTCTATTATTGTTATTATCTTGATTCAGAGCCCATTTGTTAATTTCTTCCTGTGATTGAAAAATTCCGACTGCCTTGTAACCCCAGATGGTATTGCGCCAGGTGTATGAAACCCTGTCACGGGCTATCACCCCACGGGATGCTGTAGAAAAATCACGCTCAGAAACCTGCTCCCACCTTGCCCGGTTGAAAGAAACATTTCCTTCTACGCTGTAAGTGAATTCCCGCTTGCGATCGCGAAACCCTAATCGCAGCTCAAAACCGCGATTACTGGCACTGTTAAGGTTCTCCTGTGGGAGAGAGGCTCCAAATGTTGTAGGAAGAGCATCTGCTCGTGTGCCAAGTAAATTATATCCATCCCTGTAAAAAACATCTGCTTCACCATACAACCTGTTATTCAACAAGCCGAATTCTACTCCTGCATTATACGTTTTATACTCCGCCCAAGTGGCAAATGGGTTAGCGATGCCGTTATTTCGAATTCCGTTACCGATGGCATTGTTAAGTACATACCTGCCATTGATACCGAAAGTCTGAAGATATTGGTACGCGATACCTCCGGCATCATCACCCGCAATACCTGCAGAAGCACGAATTTTAAGATTGTCTATAAATCGTACATGTTGACGGAAGAACCCTTCCTCTGAAACACGCCATGCACCGAGTACTCCTGGGAAAAAGCCCCATCTGTAATCCCCGGCCCACATGGAGTTACCATCATACCTGAAAGTTGCTTCCAACAGATATTTGTTATTGAAGGCATAGTTGAATCTGCCAGCATAGCTCGCCCTGCCATCTTCCCGTTGCGTTCCGCTGTTGTTCTTATTTAAATCTCCGCCAGCACTCAAGATAGGCAAGGCAGTTGAAAGATACCCCTCTCTGTACGCACTCACATACTTTAGACCATTATCCAGTCCTTCATATAAAGCCAGCGCCTTGAGATCGTGCTTACCGAATGATCTTTCATATTTTAGAAAAAGCTGTCCAGTTAGCCATTTATCCTCTCGGGACTCAATATTCAATGAAGTGTTCCCTGAAGGTGTTGTGGCACGGGTATAGGTATCAGTCTTGAAGTCATAATTGTATGTCCAATACTGCTTGGTGAAATACTCATTGTAATGAAACCCGGTCCTGTAATTAATACGTCCCTGAACCGAAAGTCCTTTGATAGCAGGAATCCGATAATCAAAACTCAGAGCAGAGTTGTATTCATTGTAGTTGAATTGTTGGGATCCAGTAAGTCCCGCATCTGTAGCATCAACGATGCTTCCAACCGGTTTCGTTCTGTCCGGCCATGTCTTCCACTTAACCGGCTCACCCCAATAGGTGAGCTGCATGATCCAGTCCATACCCGAAATTGGATAAAAACGACGTTCATTTCTACCTCCAAGATCAAGGCTCACATCCAGATTTTTGTTAATCTTGGCATCAACATTCGCCCGTAAATTATATCTTCTGAAGTTCATGTCTCCACTGCGCAACATACTGGACTGATCAAGAATTCCGCCTGAAATGAAATAGCGAATATTATCGCTTCCCCCCCTGGAACTTACATTATATTGTTGCATGGGTGCAAAATCCTTGAAGGCTGCAGGATAGGGATCTTCATCATGATAATTACGTAAATCCTCGGCATCGAATCTGGATCGTTCTGCCGGCGTCATATCTGTTAGCGCATTTGGATCCCCAGAAACATGACGAAACACTTTAACATCATACTCCGTGTACTTCAGGGGTTGTCCATTATTAATTCTACCCTGGTTTATGAGGGAAGTAAACTCTCCGGCATTGGCCATTCTGGACCAGTTAGTGCGCGTCTGCCAGGAAAGACCTGATGAAAAAGAAATAGTAGGTTTACCGGATTTCCCTCGCTTGGTTGTCACCAGTATAACTCCATTAGCAGCTCGTGCACCATAAATAGCTGCCGATGCATCTTTGAGAACTGTAAAGCTCTCAATTTCATTTGGATCTAGCTGATTGAATTCCTGTGGCACACCATCTACGATGATCAGTGCATTCCCAAAACCTCGGATATTAATGGAAGTATTATCGACACCGGGCTGCCCACTCCGTTGCAATGCAACTAGTCCTGGTAGCCTACCTGCCAGGGTGCTAGATACGTTTGCTACCGGAATGTTCACAAGGTCTTTACCGGAGACCGAAGCAACGGAACCTGTGACAGATGCTTTTTTTTGCGAGCCATACGCTACGACCACTACATCTGTGAGGTTATTACTTTTGGAAGTTAATGAAACATCAAGAACATTTCGTCCCGCAAGTGGTATATCCACAGCATTATAATCCACAAAACTGATGGTCAAAACTACTCCTGCATCTGAAACCGTAATTTTAAAATTTCCATTTTCATCCGTCAGTACAGACTTAGTCGCTCCTTTAACAGAAACAGTTGCCCCTTGCAATGGATTTCCAGATGTCTGGTCAAATACACGACCAGTAACTGTTTGATCCCTGGAGGTTGCTTGTTGAAGCGAATGGGCGAATGTGACATGACAACACAAAAGAAGAATTACAATTGTGGCAAAGGGCATAAATCTGCGGGTTAGCAGAGTACATGCCTTCAACCTGGAAAACCTTTTCCCAAGCCCGCTGAGCGCGCATAGGACCAGCATTGATTCTGAATAAGATGACGCAAGCATAAGAGTTAAATTTTGTTAGAAAATACCAAGCCGATAGGCTTCTTCTGGCAACTAAATTATACAGGAGGCCGAGACAAGCCTACCTGCACCTTCATGCATATCTACATCTTTTCGTAAGAGGCTGCCTATTTTCGAAAAAAAACTCCCTCATGCTGCTCGCTACCTTGTACTTTACAAGCTTAATTCATTGGAGTCAGCCGCAGGCTAAACCCAAAGTTGATACATTCCCTAATCGACCTCCCAATATTGTTTTCATCATGAGTGACCAGCATTCTTATGATATGGTTGGCTGGCACGAAGGAAGCCAAGCACATACACCTATTCTCACTTCTCTTGCACAGGAAGGAATTGTATTCAAACATGCAGTTTCAACTTCTCCCCAATGCACCCCATTCAGAAGTATGTTGATGAGCGGGATGCATGCCATTCGAAACGGTGCAATTAATAACGATATACGAATGCTTTCCAGTGAACAGATAGGTCTCCCTGGCGCATACTTCGCAGAACAATTGGAAAAAAACAACTATCGAACAGGCTACATTGGTAAATGGCATTTGTACGGAGGGGATCGGGCAAGACCTATTCCCGCAGGACCTTTCCGGTATGGATTTAATGGCACATTCTTATCAAACAACTGCACATTGAATTTTGATGCAGGTAAAGCCTATTGGTGGGACAGTTCAGGCACCAGGCAATACCAAGACAAATGGGAACCCTTCGGCCAATCGATGCAGGCTCAAGCATTTATTTCCACGACCGACGATAGACCATTTGCACTCTTTATTGCCTTCCACCCACCTCATGATATCGGAGGCAATAACTACAAAGCACCGGATGAATTAATGAACAACTATAAGAATTCGTCAATAAAAATTCGTCCAAATGGACAAGATAATTTTGAAAATAGAAAAAGATACCATGGACATCTCGCTATGATTAGTGGAATAGACAAAGCTATTGGGATGGTAGTAGCAACGCTAAAGGATAAAAACTTACTTGAAAATACCATAATAGTTTTCACTTCCGATCATGGAGACATGCTTTTCTCTCACAAATGGCCCAATAATAAAGGTCGTCCAGAACAGGAATCGATTCGTGTTCCGTTAATAATCAGCTGGCCCGGAAAACTTGATGCCGGCATTCAGGAAACACCTATTGGCACTCCTGACCTTATGCCTACTATTCTTGGACTTATTGGAATCAAACCTCCTAATTCATGTCAAGGTACTGATCTGAGCAGAGTAATCACTTTAAGCCGACAAATCAGGAATCGGAAAATACCAATTTATAATCATCAACATAATTGGAGAGGTATCTACACTCGACGCTTTACTTACGCTTTTAGTACAGATCCAAACGCTGACTCAGAAAAACTACCTAATACTGACACTACACATAGCCGATTTGTACTTTACGATCGTAAAAAAGATAGATGGGAAATGAGTAACATGTATAACCATCCTAGTTATTCGAGGTACCGTAACAGATTGGCAAATGCTACATACAAATGGATGAAGAAAACAGGAGATCCGAATATGCCTTATCAAAAAATCATAGAGATCATCCGGAAACTATCAACAAATCCAACACAGGGATGGCCCGCTGCCGAAGGCGAAGTTAAGGGTGTCCCTTTCAAATTAATTGCAGCAAGTACCAACAACTGAATATGCTACAAACATAGATGAATAGAATTCATACATGCGAGTATATTTATCAATGAAAGTAATTAAACCGATTATCTTTCAAAAATATAAAAATCAACTTTATCAGATTTCTGCACATAGAAAATCCTGAATAATCAAGATTGCAAAAAAATGAGAAAAGACATATCCAATATTTATCAGGTTCTAAAGATTGATGAACAATCAATTACCCCTAAATACATGCAGGTTACAAATGCAATCTTCAATGCAATCAGACATGGGCACCTTAAAGAAAAATATCTGCTTCCCAGCATCAGTGATCTGAGCTTCGAACTTGATATTTCAAGAGATACAGCGGAAAAAGCATACCGCAATCTTAAGAAAATGGGGATAATAGACTCCGTCCCTGGAAAGGGGTATTTCGTAGGAAGCAGAAAGATTGATAACATGAATAGGGTTCTATTAATGTTCAACAAACTCAGCCACCATAAAAAAATCATCTATGATGCATTCGCAGATACACTAGGAGATTTCGGCATGATTGACTTCTATATATATAACAATGACTATAATCTATTCCAAAAAATCCTTAAAGGGAAAATGGATGACTATACATATTATGTAATAATACCTCATTTCACCGATAGTAATAGTTCCCCACAAGAAATACTTAACAGACTACAAGGAAAAAATTTAATTCTTCTAGATAAAAATCTTGATAACGTAACTGGAAAAGTTGGCGCTGTTTTTGAAGATTTTGAAAAAGATATATATAATGCTCTGGTGGAAGCAAATGATCGCCTATCGAAATACAATACACTTAAAATCATCTTCCCAAAAAATTCATACTACCCAAAAGAGATACTGAGAGGATTCGTTAAATTCTGTGTCAATTTCGCATTTTCATATAAGATTGTAGAAGATATCGCACGCGAACATTTAAAAAATGGTGAAGTCTATATTAATCTAATGGATGACGACCTGGTAATCCTATTACAAAAAGTTAAGGAAACAAAGTTGATCCCCGGAAAGGAAATTGGCATTATTTCTTACAATGAAACACCTGTTAAGGAGTTCATTCTAAACGGTATTACAACAATCTCTACAAACTTTACTGAGATCGGAAATATTGCCGCCAAGATGATCAGAGAAAATAACTTGGGAAATATCTCTGTTGATTTCAAACTTACAATTAGAGCCTCACTCTGACAAGAAGACAAATATGAATATTTATTATATATAAATTTAATTAAATGATTTTCATAACTATATAAATACTCTTAATTCCTATTTTTTAGGTAATCAACAAATCATAATTCTTTTAAAAATTAACTATTATGAAAAAAAGAAGCTTACTTATTCTTGCTGTCCTTTTTCCATACTTTTTTGAACTCCATGCACAGAGAAATGGTACTATCACAACAGATAAACTTCAGCCATTGCCTGCCGGAGCTTCCGTAATGAAGGGGTACCTGGGAAAAAAAATGGACCAGTGCATTCAAAATGGAATCATGAACAGGGCATTTGAGCTATATATCAAACCCTTTGAGGTCAGAAATGATGACCCAAACAAGTGGCAGGGTGAATTCTGGGGTAAATGGTTCACATCAGCCGCACTTGCCCATCACTACCAACCCACTAGCCATCATCGGAAGATCATAGATGATGCAAGTGCTGGTTTGATCCAAACCCAGGATGGTACAGGAAAACTCAGTAGTTATAATAAAGATTTTGGAGACTGGGACATCTGGGGAAGAAAATATGCTATACTCGGACTGGTTGCCCATTATGATGAAACCGGAAACAAAGCATCCCTTGAAGTGGCAGCCCGCTCTGTTGACAATCTTATTGAAATTCTCGGTCCCGGAAAACGAAAAATTACCGAAACAGGATTGTCATTGTTAGAATCGCTCTCTTCCTCTTCCATTCTGGAACCTGTCCTGCTCGTATATCGTCGTACTAACCAAAAAAGGTATCTTGACTTTGCAAAGTATATAGTGAAGCTCTGGAGTCTGCCTAATGCTTATAACCCAAAAGGTATGAGACTTATAGAAGATGCCCTGGCAAAAGTTGATCCCATTCTGATATCAGCCCCAAAAGGATATGAACAAATGTCATGCTATGAAGGATTATGTGAGCTCTTCAGAGCCACTGGAGATAGTACATACCTTACGGCTGCATTAAATTTTGCTCATGCGGTTAGAAAAAAAGAGATCATGCTGGTAGGCTCAGGCTCAAGCGGAGAACTATGGTGTGATGGCACTATTCGTCAAACCGAAATGCTGGAGCAAACTATGGAAACTTGTGTGACGGTGACGTGGATCAAGCTTTGCTATCAATTGTTAAGATTAACTGGTGATCCAGTCTGGGCTGACGAAATGGAAATTTCTGTTTACAATGCATTACTGGGTGCAATGACAACCAATGGAAGCTGGTGGGCATACTTTTCTCCTATGATAGGAGAAAGAGTACCCAGCCACTTGCAAGTTCCAAGTTGTCAGACTAGCTGCTGCGTTGCCAATGGCCCGAGAGCACTTATGACCATACCCTCATGGGCGGTTATGACCGATGATAAAGGTGCTGTAATCAATGTTTATGAATCCGGAACATGGAATATACCCCTCAAGGATGGCAGAAATATAACGCTGAAACAACAAACTACCTATCCTGAAGATAATAATATCAAAGTAAGCATCGAAACCCCCTTCAACCAGCGTTTCAGGCTTAAACTGAGAATCCCATCATGGAGCCGTAAATTCACCTTGACTATCAATGGCATACCCACTAATGGGAATGTAAGCAATGGCTACCTTTCCATAGATAGAATATGGAAAAATGGTGATCGCCTGGAATTAAACCCAGATTTTAGAGGCAGAGTGATTAAAGCTCCCGGAAATTCCAATCAAATGGCGCTGATGCGTGGCCCAATCGTCTTGGCACTAGACAGTCGTGTTGCAAAAGCAGACGATCGAAACCTCTGGCTTTTACACGAAGGTTACCAATGGAAGCATGATAAAGCTTGGAATATCCATTATGCCCTGCTAAAGCCCGTTTCCTCTTTTCCAGATCAAATGTATATCGACTTAAAACGCATTCCTGCTCCTGAAGGAATACAAATGGCCTTCGAAGTTCCTTTCCTGCAAAGACCTACTCACTTTGTTAATCATGAAAAAACAACTTTAATCATGTGCGATTATGCTTCAGCAGGAAATAAATATGAAACTGCAAATAACTTCAGGGTATGGCTGCCACAACCCCTTTACATGCGCACCGCTTACCCTATTGAAGCATGGCGTTCACTTTATCAAAGAGAAGACAAAAGGCCTGCAATCCCAGTGCTATCTGGATCAAAATAAGAAAGATAAACTACTCTTCCACTCATTTAACTCTAGAAATAAACTAGTAAACAAATGCACGCGACATCACTATAAACCTTTATGACCAAGCCGGCCGTTGCTAACGTATAATTATATACCCCATCAAATAAAATCACCGCTCCCCGACCTTGGAGGTCGGGTTCAGCAGCCAGGCTTCGTTGAACACATATTCCAGTCCGCTGGAGAGTACATGGATCATGCCATCGCTGCTGAGCGTTGAACAGAGGTATCCCTTGGGCTCTGCCGTGGAATCGGTCCAGTTGAACGTATGCTGCCAGCCCCAGGCATCGAGCTCCTGTGCTTTTCCGGGATCATTGACCAGCGGCCGGATCACCGGAAAGGTCTGCCCGTTATCCGTGGAAAGGGCTACATAAAGTCCGGATGCTTTCCGCTCCCTTCCTTCCGCATCCCTGTAAGTCAGGTCTTTGGCAAAGGAGGCAAAAATGATGTGCCCATTCGGCAATCGTTGCATGGTGGAGCGCTGTCCGCTACCGATTGCCGGAAACGGACTTTTGGTGTAGGTCCATGATTGGCCGCCATCGGTACTCGTACTCCTGATCTGGTGACCCTCGATGTTATCT
>CANHUD010000022.1 GCA_947463665.1 Sphingobacteriales bacterium | reverse complement strand
GCTGCACGAAGATTCGGACCCGTAAATCCATAATTGAGCGCTCTTTCCGCCGAAATGGCACCGGTACCCTGTGTACGTTCCATGAAAATACGATTCCGGGTAAAGAGGTTTTCAAATTCGTTCAATACCTCCGGGTATTCTTTCAGGAATCGTTCAGTCTTTTCAAACGCCGTGTTGGAAAAATTACGCTCAAATCCACCGATCCTACCAATGTTGGTGGTTAATCTGGAACCGCAAACTTCTTCATAGATCTCATAGATCAGTTCACGGTACTGCATCACATACAGGAAGCCGGTATAAGCACCGGAATCCACGCCCACAATGGAATTACAGATCAGATGGTCTGCGATCCGCGCCAGTTCCATGATGATGATCCGCAGGTAATCCACCCGCTTGGGCGTTTTCACCCCTAATAACTTCTCGCAGGTCAGGTGCCAGCCCATATTGTTGATCGGAGAAGAACAATAGTTCAGCCGGTCCGTCAACGGCGTGATCTGGTAATACGGCCTGCGCTCCGCAATCTTTTCGAACGCTCGGTGAATATAACCCACCGTGGATTCCGTCTTTACGATACGCTCCCCGTCCAACTCCACAATGTTCTGAAAAACACCGTGTGTGGCCGGATGCGTAGGCCCCAGATTCAGGGTCGTTGTTTCCTTTTCAATAGAGCCTTCCGGCAGTCTGATATGGTTGAAGTCGCTCATTGCGCTTAATTCTTTGGGTGGAAGCCTTAACGGCCAAACATCTCATCGTCTTTGTCAATTCGGGTCTGATCCTCCAGCGGAAACTCCTTGCGCAACGGGAAATAATCCATCTCGTCCACATTCAGAATCCGCTTCAGGTTGGGATGCCCAACGAAATTAATCCCGAAGAAATCATACGTCTCCCGCTCCATCCAGTTGGCCGAGGAAAATACCCCTGTAGCCGTATACACATCCGGTTTTGCGGAAGGAACGAATAAACGGAAACGTATCCGTACATTCTCCACCAGATTGTGCAAATGGTAAACAACCGACAATTCCTCTCCTTTCCTGTTGGGAAAATGTACGGCTGTAATATCTGTCAGGAAGGTGAAACCCATCTCATCGTGCAGCAGATTCAGCACTTTGAGATTCTGGTCGCTCTTTACTTCAAACGAAAGCATACCATACGGCTCCTCAAAATTCACGATGGCCTCTCCCAGCTTTTCCGACAGTTTTTCCTTGATTGTATCGTTGCTCAAACCCATAACCAAAATTGACTACTGAATACCGTAGCTCTCCAGAAGAGCCGTATACCGGTCGCTGTTCCGGCGACGCAGACTTTCATTGTGCACCAGTTCCTGAATCTTCAGCACCCCGTCGATGATGGCTTCCGGTCTTGGCGGACAGCCGGGTACATACACATCTACAGGCACCACCTGATCTATCCCCTGCAATACGGAGTAGGTATCGAAAATACCGCCACTGGAAGCACAGGCGCCTACGGCGATGACCCATCGGGGTTCCGCCATCTGCAGATATACCTGCTTGAGCACCGGACCCATTTTCTTGGCAATGGTTCCCATCACCATCAGGAGATCACACTGGCGGGGAGAAAAACCAACCCGCTCAGAACCGAAACGCGCCAGATCATAATGCGAACCCATCGTTGCCATGAACTCAATACCACAGCAGGAAGTGGCAAATGGGAGCGGCCAGATGGAATTCTTACGGGCCAAACCCACTACCCTGTCGAGCGATGTGGTAAAGAAACCTTCCCCGGAAAATCCTTCCGGCGCCTTCGCCACATTGAGGTTTATCCCCCAGTCGCTGGTGTCTTTTTGTTTGATGTTGAATCGTACCGGACGTGCCATAAATATGTTTGATTAATCCTGTTTGTAATACCCTTATAACGTCTGCCAAAGCAAATAGTTATAGGCTGTTCACTCTATTAAGGTGTGAATCGCTGCTAATCCTCCCAGGTAAGTGCTCCTTTCTTTATGATGTAAATAAATCCTGCCAGAAACAGGCTCACAAAAAGTATGACCGCCATGAATCCATCCCATCCGAGTTCCCTGAAATTCACCGCATATGGATAAAAAAAGATAACCTCCACATCAAACAGCACAAACAGAATGGCCACCAGAAAATACTTGATCGCCATAGGCCTGCGGGCATTTCCTTTTTGTTCAATTCCACTCTCAAAGGTCTGTAACTTGTCAGCTGTGAGTCGACGGGGACCAAGCCAATGCGACAACACCATCATAAGTGCCACAAAAAGGATGGCAAAGATCAACTGCACGCCGATCGGAAAATAATTGGCAGCGCTGTTCACGGTGTCGGCACTGGGAACCTGCAACAAAGGCAATAGATTCATGCTCCACTAAATTTGGTGCCGCAAAGTTAAGGACAAGGGTATGAATTCGCTATTATATTTATACCTTTTATCTATTTCAGGAATAAAAAAAACCGGAGCATGCTCCGGTTTTAGAAAAAATATTCATACTGGCATCAACTACCCGTTGCTTTGCCCCCGCTTTTGTCCAGGGCTTTTTGAAGAATATCCCTGTTTTTAACGGCATCCGCATTGGCAGGATCCAGTGCAATGATCTTGTCCAGAAAAGCAATGGCTGAAGCAAAATCCTTTTTGATATTGGCCTGGTATCCAGCCAAATATCCGTATGCCGTGATCAGGGTCGATTTGTTTTTCGCCTTGTCCACTTCGGCCAGTTCAATGAATTTTGTTGCATCTTCAATGGCCAATCCCTGCTCCATCGTGGAATCCACTACTGATAAAGAACGGAAACACCAATAATATCCGTACACCTCTTTCGGAAAACGTGTTTTGTACATATCAAACAAGCTGTCCGCCATCAGGTACTGACCTGCCTTGAAATTCTCAAAACCAGCGTTGTAAATGTCTACCTTCGAAGGCACATTCGCCACCCGTACCGCCTGAATGGCCCATTCTGCCACCTTGGCCTGATCTCCTGCCTTTTTGAAGATAGCCACTGCTTTACGGGCAACATTCACCCGCCCTTTTTCAGATGTATCTGACGCAATCGCTTTTTTAACATATTTATCAAAATCCGCTGTCTTACCCGCCACCTTAGATGCCAGCTCAGCAGCAATTACCCAATTCTCTGAACTGATCTGATCTTCCGGAACTTTGGAAAAATAAACCTCCATGTTGGTTAACGCCACTACAGAATCCGCCAGCTGGTTGTGGCTGTATGCCTTCAGCCTGTAAACCCGCGGGTCAACCGCTGCACCATATTTTCTTAGCAGTTCGTCTGCCTTGGCAATGGACTCCTTGAATTCACTGGCTGCGTACGACAAACTGGCCTCTTCATAATCCAATGCAGAACCCTTGTCGGCCAGCTCCTTATACTGATTGAAATACGTCTTCGCCTTGTACACATCCCGGAAGAAGAAATACACATAGAAATCATAGTAAGCAGGTGTAAACTTCGCATCCGCAGCAATCGCATCGTTGAAAAACTTGGTGAACAACTCTTCCTGATCCTTACCCTGTGTTAAATAGATCTTACCAATCCGATAATTTGCCAGCGCACTTTTCGGATTGATCGTCAATGCATTCTGATATGCTTTCACAGCTCCGCCACCATCATTCTTTTTACGATAGGCATTTCCCATGTTGATGTATACATCAGCCTCTTTAAAGCCTTTGATAGTGGTCGACAGTGTCAGTTTTTCAATAGCATAATCCAGATCGCCATTCTTATCCACATTCGCCTTACCAATCGCATTTAATACGTTTATATCCTTTGCCTTGGTCAGACTGATAGCGGTCTCAAACCGCTGACGAGCCTCATTCACTTTACCTTCCAGCAATTCAACATGCCCCATCCCCACCAGCAGAATCGGACTGCTTCCATTGGCTTCCAGGCCTTTACGGTACACTTCTTTCGCTTTCTCTGCACTCCCGGCTTCAATGTGCGCCTGTCCAAGCCAGTAATGGACATCCGGAGAACTAGCACTGGCAGCAGCCATTTTCTCAAGCGTTTCCACAGCAGATGCATAGCGCTGGTATTCGATCAGTTTTCTGGCATCGTCCAGCGACTGGGCAAAAACCAGATTGCTCACCAGCATAACCATGGCTACAATGCCGAATTTGATTTTTGTCATGAACCCTTTTTTAGTTTGATGTGATGTGTAAATGTATTAATTAGTATCCGAGTTAGATTCAAAAACTGCTTTCTTCCATATCCATTCGTCGAACCTGTAACGCCATTTTGGATGGAGCCAGATAGGCTCTTTTAAAAATCAACTGTCCACGTTCACCGGTCAGGAAATTAACAAACCCACTGCCCAGCCCTGCATAATTCTCTTTCAGAATATAATGCAGACCTCTTACCATGGGGTATCGCCGCATTACAATATTGGCCTGGTAAGGCTTTACGTACACTTCATCCGGACAATTACGGCAATTCAGCGCGGAAATCCTCACTTTCGTCAGAAAACTCAGTTGTGTGGAATCTTCCTTGTTCCCAATCCAGCTAACACCCACAAATCCAATCGCATCGGGATTCTTCGCAACATAATCAATTACCTCCTCACTGGTAGGGGCTGCCTGTACTCTGCCGCCCATTTTATCGCCCCGTAATACAGAATCCAGCATAAAGCGGACCGTGCTCGTCGCCTGCAACCCGTCCATCACCAGTTTTTTATCCGATGGTACCGTTCCTCCCAGCATTCCCTTTATGTCGCGGAGATCAAATAAGGAGTCTTTAGATTTTTGATGCACCACCACGGCAATAGCATCATTTGCCATTTTCCCGAAACGGGGAGCATATCCCAGTGTATCCCGAAACAACTCCACTTCTCCTTCCGTTAAACCCCGGGTAACAATCACCATCCGGATGCTGTCATACCGGAGATCCTTCAGACACTCAGCCTCCGGCTTGTAATGGGCTATAATCCTTGCATTCGGGAAAGAGGCCTCAAAAACCCGTATCTGCGAATCAATCACAGGTTTGAAACTCTCGTCCACAGAAATATGAATAAGACCGGAAGCAAGTGTTTCCTCCTGCCCCGCCTTCTGCGGTGCACCCCCACACCCCCACTGCAACATCGCTGCGAACAGCAGCATCCATACCTGTTTTCCCATCCTCATGTTCACCTGTTTTCCTTTATTCGTTTGTATCCTCGCCACAGGCGAAAAACACCATAAAAAACACATGTCCCGCCAAATATGGATGCTACCAGATGATCAAAATCCGGCTCAAATCCAAGCTGACGGTAGAATAGCAGGAATAAACCCACTACCGTCCACAACAACCCCATCGTGAAGTCGTACACGGTCCTGATCCTGCTCTGGTTGCTACGTTCCCGCTGTTCTAAACGCATATATTTTCCCGCTTAAAGCGGAAGTGGCAAGATACACAAAAAAATAAACGCAACACACTGCCCTCCGGTGAACAAATCGCAAACCCTGCTGCAACCCGGCCCGTATCCCAAATCCCTATCTTTGCACTCATGAAAATACTGATGGTCTGCCTCGGCAATATCTGCCGAAGTCCGCTGGCAGAAGGAATCCTGCAGCACAAGGCCCAACTGGCGGGTCTGAACTGGACGGTCGACAGTGCCGGAACCAATGGTTATCACAACGGTGAGGCCCCGCATCCGCTATCCCAGAAAGTGGCCCGCATCAATGGGATCGATATCAGCCATCAGCAATCCCGAATGTTTACGGCTGAAGACATGAACCGGTTCGATAAAATCTTCGCCATGGCCAAAGATGTTCGGACCGAGATGAAACGAATCGCCGGAAAACACTGGAAGCCGGAAAAAGTGGAGCTGATCCTCAATGTACTCGAACCCGGTGCCAACCTCGATGTCCCTGACCCCTGGTACGGCCCGGAAGATGAATACCATGAAGTGTTTGAACTATTGAATAAAGCCTGCCAATCACTAATCACCAATCACTAATCACCAATCACTAATCACTAATCACCAATCACTAATCTCTAATCTCTAATGTCTAAACCCTCTCTCCCCCAGGGCACCCGTGATTTCTCAGCCGATGTTGTCCGGAAACGTCAGTACATCCTGAATACTATCCGAAATGTATATGAATCCTGCGGCTTCGAACCACTGGAAACACCCGCTATGGAAAACCTCGATACGCTAATGGGGAAATACGGCGAGGAAGGGGATAAACTGATTTTCAAGATCCTGAACAACGGACTGGATAATCCTTCCAAACACGATCAGGCCCGAACAGATTTTGAAACGATACTATCCGGAAAGAATAGTAAAGGACTCACCGAACGAGCCCTTCGGTATGATCTCACCATTCCTTTTGCCCGATACGTGGCCATGAACCACGGAAAACTGACATTCCCCTTCAAACGCTACCAGATGCAGCCTGTATGGAGGGCCGATCGCCCCCAGCGCGGACGCTACCGCGAATTCTGGCAATGCGATGCAGATGTGGTAGGCAGTACCTCCCTGCTCAATGAAGTAGAACTGGCTACCATCTATCAGCAGGTGTTTGAAAAACTCGGCATCAACGTCAGTATACGAATCAACAATAGAAAGATCCTCGCTGCACTGGCCCATACCGCAGGCGGAGCAGATCGACTCACCGATATTACGGTGGCGATCGACAAACTGGATAAAATCGGACTGGAAAAAGTAAAAGAAGAACTGATCAGCAAGGGACTTTCAACAGAGCAGATCCAAATCATCGAACAATACCTTTCCATCAGCGGCTCATCATCCGAAAAACTTCAACAGGCAGAAGCACTGCTCGGACAAGATGCAGATGCTCAAAAAGGCCTGGAAGAACTCCGCTACATTCTCTCCTTCTTTTCAGATACCGTAGAGATTGACCTGACCCTTGCCCGAGGTCTCAATTATTACACAGGCACCATCTTTGAAGTCAAAGCACTGGATGTTCAGATGGGAAGCATCGGCGGAGGCGGACGATACGATGACCTCACAGGTCTCTTCGGCGTTCCGGGTGTTCCGGGCGTGGGTATTTCCTTCGGCGTCGACCGGATCTACGATGTGCTGGAAGAACTCAAACGTATGCCCGATCATCTCAATGCCGGACCCACTGCACTGTTTTTTAACATGGGCGAACAGGAAAGCCAGACGGCCTTCCGAATCCTGATGGAACTCCGTAAAGCCGGAATCTCCGGAGAACTCTACCATGAACCGGCCAAATTCGACAAACAATTCAAATATGCCGAACGAAAAAATATCCGCTACGCGGTATTCATCGGCAGCCAGGAGATAGAATCCCAAACTGCAGAAGTAAAGGATTTGCAAACTGGCATCAAAGAAAAAATTCCATTCGGAGCACTTGCTGCCCGACTGGCAGGACGTTAAGAGCCCCATGTTCTCCCCCAAACAGATTACCTTTGCACCGTGCAAAATATCCGTCATCTCTCGCCCGAACAACTGACCGACACGCTGAAGAAGCTGAATGAACCTGCCTTTCGCTCCAAACAGATTTGGGAATGGATCTGGCAGAAACACGCAGGCTCCTTCGCGGATATGTCGAACCTCCCCAAAACACTTCGGGAAAAACTGGGGGAAACCTTCACGCTGCCGTCCCTGACCATCGATGCTACCCAGCAAAGCCTCGACGGAACCATTAAAACCCGTTTCCGGACACATGAAGGTCATGCCATTGAAGGGGTATTAATCCCTACCGATACGCGGATGACGGCCTGCGTTTCCTCCCAAATCGGCTGCAGCCTCAGCTGTAAATTCTGTGCTACTGGCTATCTGGACCGAAAACGCAACCTCGATTACGATGAGATCGTGGATGAAGTAGCCCTGCTCAACCGCCAGGCCGAAGCCTCCACCGGCAAAAAACTCAGCAATATCGTGTTTATGGGCATGGGGGAACCGTTGCTCAATTATAAGAATGTGCTCAAAGCCATTGAACGGATCACGGCAGAAGACGGAATGGCCATGAGCCCCCGCCGCATCACGGTATCCACCGCGGGCGTGGCCAAAATGATCCGGCAGCTGGGCGATGATGGCGTGCGGTTCAAACTGGCGCTGTCCCTTCATGCGGCCAACGACCAGAAACGAAATGAAATCATGGGCATCAACGAAACCAATAACCTTAAATCCCTCGTCGACGCCCTCAACCATTTCTACCGCAAAACCAAAAACGAGATCACGCTCGAATATATTCTCTTCAAAGATTTTAACGACTCCCAGCAGGATGCCGATGAACTCATACGCATCTGCCGGCAGGTACCCGCCGATCTGGTCAATATCATCGAATACAACCCGATCGACCTCGCCAAATTTGAAAAACCAACCGAAGAAAAAATCACCTCGTTCATGAGCTACTTAGAAAAAAATCGCGTCAATGCCCGCCTTCGCCGGAGCCGGGGTAAAGACATCGACGCAGCCTGCGGACAGCTTGCCAACAAGTCCTGATCCTGGAGGTCGGGGAAAAAACGTACCTTTGTACTTCACCTGTTGTAAAACAGCACATTATTATGCCAAAAAGAACCGATAATTTCGACAAATTTCTTCCGGGTCGCAGCAACAGTGCTGTCCGGGAACAGCATCGCCAGGACAAGCGCCGCTGGAAAAAAGAACGCGCCGCCCAGGCCGATGCCCAACGCAAACGTCTCCAGGAACAAACAGAGGAACGCAGCAAGCCCGTGGTCATCAAAAAGAAGCCCACAGATGATCTGATGCCCCTCAATAAATTTATCGCCCACTCCGGCATCTGCGCCCGGCGAGAAGCTGCCCTGCTCGTTAAACAGGGAACTGTTACAGTTAATGGCGAACGCATCCTTGACCCCGGCCATAAAGTGTCCGCAAAAGATGATATCCGGGTCAGTGGGAAAAAGGCCTCTCTGGTCCTGCAGCTGGTCTATATTCTGCTGAATAAGCCCAAAGATTACCTGACTACCTCCTCCGATCCGCAGGGTAGAAAAACCGTTCTGGAACTGATCAAAAGCGCTACCAGAGAACGGGTTTTCCCCGTTGGCCGACTGGACCGCAACACCACGGGGGTACTCCTGATCACCAACGATGGAGAACTCACCCAGAAACTGTCGCACCCCTCCAGTGAAGTCAAAAAGATCTATGAAGTAAAGCTCGACAAGCCCCTTCTGAAAACGGATATGGACGAGATCGCCAAAGGCATCACACTGGATGACGGCTTTATCAGACCGGACGTCATCGCCTATGCCGATGCAAAAGATAAATCCGTGATCGGTATCGAGATCCATAGCGGCAGAAACCGCATTGTTCGCCGCATTTTTGAACATATGGGCTATGATGTCCGCAACCTCGACCGCGTCATGTTCGCGCACCTCACCAAGAAAAATGTGGAACGCGGCAAATGGCGTTACCTCTCGGAAAAAGAAGTACGGGCATTGAAATATTTTGGAGCCGCTTCTTCCGCAAGAACCAAAACATCATGACCCCTACACCCAAAATCCTTTTTGAAGACGATCAGCTGATCGCTGTAAACAAACCATCCGGAATACTAACTGTACCGGATAGATTCGATCCTAAGCTGCCGTCGCTCAAACTATGGCTGAAAGAACGCCTGGGTTCGATCTTCGTTGTACACCGGATCGACCGGGATACCAGTGGTATCATTTTGTTTGCCAAAACAGCGGAGGCCCATGCCTACTACAGCCAGTTGTTTGAAGATCGGAAGATCACCAAAAAATATGTAGGTCTGGTGATGGGTAATCCGATGCCAACCTCCGGTACCATCAACAAACCCATCGCTCATCATCCGGTGGTAAAAGGAAAAATGGTGGTGTATAAAGGTGGAAAACCTTCCATCACACATTACCAGACCTTCGATCAGTTCGGACTCTACAGCCTGGTCGAATTTAGCATCGAAACAGGTCGTACCCACCAGATCCGCGTACATATGCAGGACCTCGGACACCCACTGGTCGGTGATCCGCTCTATGGCAACGGCGAAGCCATCTTCCTGTCTAAAATCAAAAGAAAATTCAAACTCTCCAAATACCAGGAAGAAGAACTCCCCCTCCTCAACCGCCTCGCCCTGCATGCGTCCTCTCTGGCCTTCACCACCCCGGAAGGGAAAGAAATTTACCTGGAGGCCGAATGGTTTAAAGATATGCAGGCCACCATCACCCAGTTGAGAAAAAACAGCCGCTAATATCTAACATCTAATCTCTAAAATCTATAATCCTACCATTTAGATAGACTTTACTATCTTTGGAAAAACCAAGGATTTATGAGCATACGTTTAGGCGATACTGCCCCAAATTTTCAGGCAAAAACCACCGAAGGAAATATCGATTTTCATACGTTTCTGGGCGATTCCTGGGGAGTATTGTTTTCACATCCGGCGGATTATACTCCGGTATGTACCACCGAACTGGGGAGAACGGCCCAGTTGAAAGAAGAATTCCGCAGGCGGAATGTAAAGGTGTTGGCGGTTAGTGTGGATCCACTGGATAAACATACTGACTGGGTGAAAGATATCAATGAAACGCAGCACTGTACAGTAGATTTTCCCATCATTGCCGATGAAGACCGTAAAGTGGCTACGCTGTATGATATGATCCATCCAAATGCCTCCGAAACGTTTACCGTCCGATCGCTTTTTATTATTGGACCGGATAAAAAGGTGAAACTGACCATCACCTACCCCGCCTCCACTGGTCGGAATTTTTATGAAGTGCTGCGGGTGATTGATTCGCTTCAGTTGTCTGCCCAGCACAGTATTTCCACACCAGCCGACTGGCAGCCTGGTGATGATGTAATTGTAGCACTATCGGTAAAAACGGAAGATGCCCAAACCCGCTTCCCTAAAGGACTGCGCATTGTAAAGCCTTATCTCCGCTACACACCTGATCCAACATCTAATATCTAATATCTAATCTCTAATCTCTAATTCCCTCCTGCTTTCCTGATCGAACGCTTTCCATACTTCGATTTTACCGCATCGATGGCCTTATACAAACCAGCCTTTTTTTCCGTATTACTAAACAGGTTGGTTTGTATAGCCTCGCTGGTTAGCTCGCTCAGCCTTACTCCCATCAGGCGAACTTTCTGCCCTTTCCGATAGAGCAGATGAAAAAGTTCCCTTGCCACCGGAATGAGTTCATCATCGTAAAAAGTATAGGGAATGGTGGCCTGTCGCGATGTGGTCTCAAAATCCGGATAACGGATTTTAACCGATATAACCCCGGCTGTCTTGTTCTCTTCCCTCAATTCAAACGCCAGCTTTTCGGTCATCCGTACCAATTCCCGCATCAGAAAATCCAGATCATCCGTATTCTCCTCAAAAGTTGATTCTGTAGAAACCGATTTTGCCTCGTGGTACGATTGTACCCTACCATGATGAATCCCTCTCGCCTTTTCGATCAGCTCCAGTCCCTGCCGACCCATCACATGCTCTATAAGCTGAGGCGAAACCGTTAGCAGATCACCGATCCGCTCCACTCCTATACTTAGGAGTGTCTGGTGCGTATGAGTGCCCACACCGGGGATCTTATTCACCCGCAGCGGCTCCAGAAACGCCTGCTCGTTACCTGGTGTGACGATCAGATAGCCATTGGGCTTAGCTTCATCCGTCGCAATTTTCGCTACCATCTTATTGATCCCCATCCCAAACGATATGGGAAGGCCGGTCTCCGCCATGATCTGCTCCCGCAACGCGATGGTCCAGTCGTAGGGGCGGTGAAACCGCTCCATCCCCTGCAGATCAATATAGAACTCATCGATCGATGCCTTCTCGAAAAGAGGAGCCTTTTCCGCTATGATTTGCGTTACCCAGCGGGAAAATCTGCTGTATTCCTGTCGGCTGCCCTTTACAACAATTGCCTGCGGACAAAGCTGCATGGCCCTGTTGATGGGCATGGCAGAATGGATCCCAAATTTTCTCGCTTCATAACTGCAGGCGGCTACTACCCCACGCTCTCTGCTACCACCAACAATCAGCGGTTTACCTCGGAGAGCAGGATCGTTCAGGCACTCCACCGAAACAAAAAAGGCATCCAGATCAAAATGAGCGATCATCGTGGGATTACAACTGTGTTTCAATCAGTCCTTCCGGCAAATCCAGAAACAGCTGCTTCTTTTTCTGGTCAATCCGCACCAGACTGGCTTCATTGATGGGGATCAGTATATCATCGTGCTCCTTATACTGAATACGGCACATGACCTGATGCGGCTGCTCAATCACTTCCAGAACCTCCCCCAAAGGCGTACGGCCATCAAATACCACGAACCCAAGCAACGCAATAGGGGCACTGGCAGATGCATACCGGGCGAAATCAGTCTCTTCCAGCCATACCTGTTTCTGCAGAAAACGTGCTGCCTTCTCTTTACTGCCGATGCCTTCAAACTCAATTAACAACTCGTCTTCTCCCCGGCTTTTCAGCGACAAAGGAAAATAAGGCAGAAAAGAACCCGGCAGATCTTCCAGAAAAAATGCCTTCAACCCGGGAAAGGCTGTAGCCTTACCTAAATGATGCTTCAAAACAAGGGCTCCGCCAACACCGTGTGTAGCCACCAGTTTTCCTATGCTGATGTAGTTCTTCATCTTGTAAAGGTAACCCATAAAAAAACCCGGTGTTGCCACCGGGTTTACTGAAAATAATATCCTGATTATTGCTCGGCAGGACGCTGCGGACGACGCGGTGCAACACCACGGCGGGCATTCCGGCGTTCCTTAGCAGCTTCTTCCTGCTTCTTACGAATCTTACCTTCGTGCTCTTCGTGCCAAACCTGAAACTTCTGCATGGCAGTAGCTTCATCGAAAAGGCCTAAAGATACACCTCTCAACAGGTGCTTCAGATACAAAACACCTTTGTACGAAAGAATTCGACGTACGGTATCAGTGGGCTGGGCACCTTTGTGCAGCCATTCCAGTGATTTCTGACGATCGATCTGCACGGTAGCAGGTACGGTCAGGGGGTTGTACGTTCCGATTTTCTGGATGAATTTACCATCACGTGGGGCACGGGCGTCAGCTACTACAATGAAGTAGAAGGGTCTTTTTTTACTCCCGTGGCGCTGGAGTCTGATTTTAACAGCCATAAAAAATAGACATTTTTTGTGGGTTGATGAATATTGTTACAATTTAGGTTTGCGAAGATACGGCTCCTCGCATTTTTTTCAAAACAAATTTATACAAGATTTACATGCCGCCTCTGCCCATCCCCATCCGGCCCATAGGCATCTTGTTCATCATCTTCATCATCTGCCGCATCTGCTCAAACTGTTTCATGAACTGGTTTACATCCGCAATATCCTTGCCAGCCCCTCCGGCGATCCGCTTTTTGCGGCTCATATCGATCACATCAGGGTTGGCCCGCTCAAATGGGGTCATCGACCGGATGATCGCTTCCACCCCCTTAAAGGCATCATCACTGATGTCTACATCTTTAATAGCTTTTCCCACCCCGGGAATCATCGCCATCAGGTCCTTCAGGTTACCCATTTTCTTGATCTGCTGCAGCTGGTCCAGAAAATCCTGAAAATCAAACTGGTTCTTACGGATCTTTTTCTCCAGTTTCTTTGCCTGCTCCTCATCGTACTGAGCCTGTGCCTTTTCTACCAGTGTGGTGATGTCACCCATCCCCAGAATCCGCTGTGCCATACGCTCCGGATAAAACACATCCAGCGTATCCAGTTTCTCGCCACTGCTGATGAACTTGATCGGCTTTTGTACCGTGTACTTGATAGACAACGCAGCACCACCTCTGGTATCACCATCCATTTTGGTCAATACCACGCCGGAAAAGTCAAGCCGGTCGTTGAAAACCTTGGCCGTATTCACGGCATCCTGACCGGTCATACTATCCACAACGAATAGTATCTCCTGTGGATTAACGGCCGATTTGATATTCGCTACTTCGGTCATCATCGCTTCGTCCACGGCCAGTCGGCCAGCCGTATCGATGATCACCACATTCTTATTCTTCGCTTTTGCCTCCCGGATGGCCGCCTGGGCAATCGCCACCGGATTCTTATTCTCCGGCTCGCTGTACACCTCCACCCCGATCTGCCCGCCCAAAACGGTCAGCTGATCAATAGCCGCAGGACGATACACATCCCCGGCCACCAGTAAGGGCGATTTTCCTTTCCCTTTCAGCCAATTCGCCAGCTTACCGGAAAACGTGGTTTTACCGGAACCCTGCAGGCCCGCTACGAGTATCACCGCCGGGGTGCCATTCGTATTGAATACACTCTCTTTGCCACCCATCAGCTCCGCCAGCTCATCCTTCACGATTTTCACCATGAGCTGCCCCGGACTGATCGCATTGATCACTTTTTCACCAACAGCCTTTTCCCGAACCTTATCGGTAAATTCTTTGGCGATTTTATAGTTAACGTCAGCGTCTACCAGCGCCCTGCGGATCTCCTTTACCGTGTTCGCCACGTTCAGTTCGTTGATCCTGCCTTCCCCTTTTAGCTGCTTAAACGCGGACTCCAGCCGGTCACTTAAATTCTCAAACATATTGCTCGTGCTTTACGCCAATAAAAAAAGTGAACTGAAATGTTCACTTCATTTACAAAAGTAGGAAAATTCTATGGATCAGGCGCCAAGGAACCCACGCAATGGGCTGTGACTGGCGGTCGATTGTAACCGGATGATGGCTTTATCCTTGATCTGGCGCACCCGCTCACGCGTCAGCCGGAACTTCTCCCCAATGTCTTCCAGCGTCATGGGATTGTCTACCCCTATGCCGAAATAATACCGTATAACCTCCTGCTGACGTTCTGTTAACGTACCCAGGGTGCGTTCAATCTCAAACTTCAGCGAATCTGCATTTTCCAGCTGCTCATCTGCCGCTTCCGCATTCGGATTTTCCATCACATCCGCCAGCGTTCCGTCTTCTCCCTCCGATAACGGCGTATCCATGCTCACATGCCTGCTGTTCATATTCAGCGTCTGTGCTACTTCCTCCACATCCATATCCAGCAATTCTGCCAGCTCTTCGGCCGAAGGCTCGCGCTCAAACTCCTGCTCCAACTGCTGAAAGGCTTTTGACACCCGGTTGCTCTGGCCAACTTTATTCAAGGGCAACCGAACAATGCGCGACTGCTCCGCCAGTGCCTGCAAAATGCTCTGCCGAATCCACCACACAGCATAAGAAATGAACTTGAATCCGCGTGTTTCATCGAAACGGCGTGCCGCTCTTATCAATCCAAGATTTCCTTCATTGATCAGATCCGGTAACGATAACCCCTGATGCTGGTACTGCTTGGCAACCGATACCACAAAACGAAGATTGGCGCGCGTCAGCCGGTCCAGCGCCTTCATATCACCCTGACGAATCCGTGCCGCCAGTAAGGCCTCCTCTTCCGCACTGATCATCGGCACACGGCCAATTTCCTGAAGATATTTCTCCAGACTGGGAGACTCTCGGTTGGTGATCGATTTAGAGATCTTTAACTGTCGCATGCTCATAGACCTGAGTTTTTTTAGGGTGGAGGCGTCATCCTGATTCCTGGAATGACCCAACCGTAAACGTATCCCTTCACTCATTTATTGTCTATTGTGAAGAAATTGCTAAAAATCAGCTTTTCAGGCATAAACTATGTTCTGAGAACAACTCTAACGGCCGTTGAAACGGGATATAAATTGCTTAAAACAAGCGGCTAAGCTGTTTTTAAACCGTTCGGCCGCTGGTAAAAAAATATTTTGCGGCTTTCAATATTTTTCTATTATTGCACTTACCTGAAAAACGCTCACGCTAATACAAAAAAAATGAGTAAGCAACTATATACGTTAGAATATCCGGTCCGATGCTCCCCATCCATTCTGTTTGAATTCCTGGCTACACCGGCGGGCTTGCAGGAATGGTTTGCCGATAAAGTGGATGAGCGCGACCAGATTTTCAGTTTTACCTGGAACGATTCCACCGATAAAGCCCAGATGCTCGAGTCTGAACTGGATAAATGCATCAGATTCCAGTGGCTTCATGCCCCTAAAAGTGAATATTTCGAATTTCGGATCGAAAAAGCAGAAGTGTCGAACCAGACGATCCTGCAGATTCGTGATTTCGCCGAAAAAAGAGATATACCAGACCAGAAAAGACTTTGGGACTTCCAGGTGCACGATCTTCTTCACCGCCTTGGCAGCTGATCAGTAACGGATCAGCTTCCCAAATTCACTGTGGATGCGCTCCAGCCACTCATGGAGCGTGTCCCATTCCTCCAGTTTCCGGAAACAACTGATCTTCAGGAAAGAACCTTCCCGGATCAGGACACTCTCAGCCGCCGTTGCCTGTCCGCTGAACACCCGGTAACCACCGCCTTCCAGATCATGGTCCCACTCCTCTCCATCGGTAGACAGATAAATGTTTTCCGTGATTAACGCAAGGTTATTCAGCAACTCCTGCGCCATCCGATCTCTGTATGCTCCTTTCACATGCAGGGTCACACTCACATACCGGCCCCACCAGAAAAAAGTACGCAGGGCAAAAACATCTGTGGCAGTAAAATAACGCGGATAATCCAGCATTACATACGGCAGACCTTTATACGCCTCACCCCTGGCAATTTTCGGCGGAATGCCAGACACCTCCGCAGGCAGTTGAAATCGTGCAACAGCAGCCGTGGATAGTTCCCCAAACAGGGCATACACTTTCGAAATGATCGAATTCTTCATAAAAATCACCGAAGGATCCGAAACCAACCGGAGTTCCTCTGCCGAAAGTGCTATTTTTGCCCGATCCATTCCATAAAGGTACCACGTGTTCAAGAAACTCGACATACTCATTCTGAAAGCTTTCCTGGGGCCCTTCATCTCCACCTTCTTCATCACCCTCTTCGTACTGGTGATGCAGTTCTTCTGGAAATATATCGATGACCTTGTGGGCAAAGGACTGGACCTAACCTCTATCCTGCAGCTGACCGCCTACGTAAGCGCCAGCATGATCACCCTGGCCCTCCCGCTGGCCGTACTTATCTCCTCCATCATGACCTTCGGCAATCTGGGCGAGACGTTTGAACTGGTGGCGATCAAATCCGCCGGTATTCCCCTGCTGCGCTTCATGCAACCTCTCATCATCGTCACGGCTTTCATCAGCCTCAGCTCTTTTCTGCTGGCCAATTACGTGATCCCCGTGGCCAACCTGAAGTTCTACACCATGCTGTACGATATCCGGGTGGCTAAACCAGCCTTCGACCTGAAAGAAGGTATCTTCTACAATAAACTGCCCAACTACTCCATCAAAGTAGGTAAAAAAGAAAAAGACGGGAACGGTATAGCCGATGTCATCATCTATGAAAACGACTATCGCCTGCAAGACAATATCATCGTGGCCGAAAAAGGCAGTATGCACATGAGTGCCGATAAAAAATTCCTGGAATTCCATCTCCTGAACGGATGGCGCTACCAGGAACGCGGCGGCTTCAATACCAAAGAAACCGAGTTCATCCGCATCCGGTT
>CANHUD010000021.1 GCA_947463665.1 Sphingobacteriales bacterium | reverse complement strand
ACATTTCGCGCACCCTTATCCAATACATTCTTTGTAGCGGCATCCAAATCTCCTCCGAATTTAGAGAAAGCTTCCATTTCACGATAAAGCGCCTGATCCAGCTTTAGGGTACCAGCCACTTTTTTCATGGATTTAATCTGTGCGTTACCACCTACACGGCTAACCGAAATACCTACGTTAATCGCAGGTCTGATACCAGCGTTGAACAGGTTTGATTCGAGGAAGATCTGGCCATCCGTAATGGAAATCACATTCGTGGGAATATATGCAGAAACGTCACCTGCCTGTGTTTCAATAATAGGCAGTGCGGTGAGGGAACCTCCACCTTTTACCAGATGCTTTATAGACTCGGGAAGGTCATTCATGTTTCTGGCCACCTCATCCTTATTGATCACCTTAGCAGCACGTTCCAGCAAACGGCTATGCAGATAGAACACGTCTCCAGGATAGGCTTCACGACCAGGAGGACGACGCAGAAGCAGTGATACTTCACGATAAGCAACCGCCTGCTTGGAAAGATCATCGTAAATGATCAGTGCAGGACGTCCGGTATCCCTGAAAAATTCACCTATCGCTGCTCCTGCAAATGGAGCGTAGAACTGAAGTGGTGCCGGATCTGATGCGGAGGCTGCAACAATCACTGTATAATCCATAGCTCCGTTATCCGTCAGGGTTTTCATCACACCGGCAATGGTGGATGCTTTCTGACCACAGGCTACATAAATACAGTAAACAGGATTTCCCGCTTTGAAAAATTCTTTCTGATTGATGATCGTGTCTACCGCAATCGCAGTTTTTCCCGTCTGACGGTCACCAATGATCAATTCACGCTGACCGCGTCCAACCGGGATCATGGCATCAATCGCTTTGATACCCGTCTGCAGCGGTTCTTTTACCGGCTCACGAAAAATTACTCCCGGCGCTTTGCGCTCCAGAGGCATATCATAAAGATCACCGGCCACAGGACCTTTCCCATCAATAGGTTCTCCCAGTGTATTGATAACCCGGCCAACCAGCCCCTCTCCCACTTTGATAGAAGCGATTTTGCCGGTACGACGAACCTTTGAACCTTCTTTTATATCTCCGCTTTCTCCCATCAATACAGCCCCTACATTGTCCTCTTCCAGGTTCAATGCAATGGCTCTAACGCCGTTCTCAAACTCTACCAGCTCACCGGATCCAACATTGCTAAGACCATAAATACGGGCGATACCATCACCGGCCTGCAGCACGGTACCTACCTCTTCCAGTTCAGCAGAGGTATTAAAGTTCGATAACTGCTGACGCAGTATCGCTGAGATTTCATCTGGTTTTATACTTACCATAGCGGTTCTTTTTAAAAATAAATGTTATCGAATCTTTTGAACATACATGTTCTCAATGAATTGCTTGCGGATTACGTGCAGATCATGACGTATGCTGGCGTCAAAAAGTGTATCACCTACCTGCAGTACGAAACCACCAACGATGGAAGGATCCACTTTTGCCTGAACCTCAAATTGCATCTGTTCATATCCTTTCACTCTATGCATGCTTTCCAGAATTTTTTGGTGCACCTTATCGTCCACTGAAACAGCGGTTGTGATCTCTACCCGCTGGATCATATGGTGCTTCCTGTATAATTCCATATAAGCCTCCATGATATCCCGAAACGCCACTTCACGACCCTTACGGAAAAGAAGATTGAAAAAGGACGTCGTCAGCGGATTCACCTTATCGCCAAAAACAGCAGCAAAAATCTTCTCTTTCTTATCGGCACGAATAACAGGTGACATCATCACTGCGTGCAACTCCCCAACAGTGGTTGCTGCAATCAACCGGATATCCTCTTTTACATTTTCTAGTACACTCGTTTCCAATGCCAGATCAAACAGGGCTTTGGCATAACGGGATGCTACTTTTGACTGTCGCATGCAGCTGAATTAGTTTTTACTTATTTTGGTAAGATCATCGGCCAATTGGCGAATGTAAGACTCCTGTTCTCCACCGGCACTCAACTGGCGACGAATGACCTTCTCAGAGATTTCCACCACCATGTTACCGATCTGATTTTTGATCTCCGTCAGTGCTGCCATTTTCTGGTTTTCAATCGCCTGACTGGCATCCACCATGATCTTGTTTGCTTCCAGTTTCGCCTGTTCTTTTGCCTCATTGACCATGCGGTCTCTGGTTTCTTTCGCTTCTTTCAGCATCTGAGCGCGCTCTTCTCTTGCCTTAGCCATCAGTGCCTCATTCTCCTGCTGCAGCTGAGCCATTTCCTTTTTCACTCTTTCTGCTGAAGCCAGTGCGTCTGCAATGGTTTTTTCCCGCTCATTCAGGGCAATGATGATTGCCGGCCACGCGAATTTTTTAAGGATGAAAAAGGCAAGCAAAAACGCAATCAGCGTCCATACAATAAGACCTAATGCCGGTGTCAGTAATTGCATATACTAAACTATATGAGTTTATAAAGATTCTCTTCTTAATGTTTGAAAGCAAGTGCTCCTCTGCCCTGTGCGTCGGAGCACTTACATCGTTTCCTGTCTTATACGAACATGGCCAGGATACCAGCAATTACCGCAAACAGCGCAACCCCCTCAATGAAGGCCGCTGTAAGGATCATGTTGGCACGGATGTCGTTCACCGCTTCCGGCTGACGGGCGATAGACTCTACCGCACCTTTACCAATCTGACCGATACCAATACCGGCTCCGATAGCAGCGAGACCTGCACCCAGTGCGCCTCCGGCGTTTGCCCAGGCTGTGGTACTCAACAGAACAAATAACAAATCCATACTTCTTGTTTTATGATGGTGATGAATGTACGTGTTTAATGGTGTCCCTCCTCTGCATGGTGTTCTCCTTCAAAAGACTGCCCGATAAATACCGCCGTCAGGTTGGTAAATATGAAGGCCTGAATGAACGCTACCAGTACCTCAATCAGATAGATGAATACCGCGAATGCAATGGATACCGGACTGAAACCAATACCTACTCCCTTATTGATACCGCTGAAGATAAAAATCAGGGAGATCAGACAAATGATGATGATGTGACCTGCCATCATGTTGGCGAACAAACGTATCATCAGGGCGAACGGCTTGGTAAAGACTCCCAGCAACTCTACAGGTGCCAGAATCGGCTTCACAAAACCCGGCACCGGCGGGTTGAAAATGTGTGCCCAGAAATGCCTGTTGGTGCTGAACAGGATCACGAAAAACGAAATCACAGCCATTACCAGCGTAAACGCAATATTACCGGTCACATTTGCCGCAGCAGGTATCAATCCGAAAATATTATTTACCAGTATAAAAAAGAATACGGTAAGCAGATAAGGGAGATACCGGTCCGCCTTCTTACCCAGATTTGGACGGGCCACCTCGTCGCGCACAAAAGTTATTACCGGCTCAATGGCATTCTGCAGTCCGGAAGGTGCCTTGTCCTTTGTGGTCTTGTATTTTCCTGCCACACTCAGCATGATCCACAACAACACAATCAGGGCAATGAACATCTGAACCACATTTCGGGTCAGCGAAAAATCATACACTGTGGAACCGTCAACGGCCACAATCGTCTCCCCTTCCATCCTGTACCCATGGGCTTCCTCTTCTCCATGGTGAAAGGCGGAGGACATAAACACAGATACCCCTTTTGAAGGAGAATAAAGAATGACCGGAAGCGGGATGGTCACATGATGCTCTTTCCCATCAGCACCATGGTATTCAAATAAATGAAACTCGTGTGCATCCATGATGTGACTGAAGATCACCTCACTTGCATTGAACCCTTTCTGCTCCTGCTCTGCATGCGGAGCCGCGGCATCGCCATGTCCCTCATGCTGGGCTAAAACCAAACCTGGGAGAGCCCATAAAAAAGCACCCAAAACCGCTACCACAAAGAATTTGAAGCCATTATGATTCATGAAGCCACGAAATTTGGCGCAAAGATAGGGATTCTGAGCAGATAACCACCTAAAAACTGCGGTTTTGAAAAGGAATCCGATAAACAGCCTGAACTACCGGTTCTCTTGCCCAAATTGCAGTTCGTATAATCGGGCATACGCACCTTTTAGCTGCAGTAATTCCTCATGACTACCCTTTTCGCGTACTTCTCCTTTGTCGAGTACCAGAATGCTGTCTGCTTTCCGGATGGTACTGAGCCGGTGCGCTATTACTATAGAAGTCCGTCCCTTCAATAGTTGCTCGGTTGCAAGCTGGATAAGCGCTTCCGACTCCGGATCGATGGATGAGGTAGCCTCATCCATAATGAGAATGGACGGGTCATAAAGCAATGTGCGTAAAAAGGAGAGCAACTGGCGCTGTCCGAGCGACAGTGTAGCGCCCCTTTCCATAACCTGAAAATCATACCCACCGGGGAGCCGTAGGATGAAATCATGAATACCCATCACCCTGGCGGCTGCTTCCACCTGCTCCCGGCTAATGGCAGGATTTCTAAGGGTCACATTTTCCAGCACCGTTCCGGAAAAAAGAAAGACATCCTGCAGTACTACCCCGATCTGCCGCCGGAGCGTGTGCAGCCTGTAATCCTGAATGCGAACCCCATCTATGCGAATGTCACCCGAATCTGCTTCATAAAGCCTGTTCAGGATGCTTATGATGGTGGTCTTTCCGCTTCCGGTATTCCCTACCAGTGCCAGCGTTTTTCCTGCTTCCACCCCGAAATTGATATTTTTTAAAACGGGCTGATCCTGATAATAGCCGAAACGAACGTCCCTGAACTCCACCTCTCCCCGAAAACGTTCAGGGGTAAGCGTTCCCGAATCCGGCATTTCATCGTCATTGTCCATGATTTTAAAAACCCGTTCGCTGGCGATCATGCCCATCTGAAGCACATTGAATTTATCGGCAATCACCCGCAACGGGCGAAAGAGCAGATTAAGCAGAAGAATGAAGGAAAGTATTTGTCCTGCCAGACCAACAGCCTTTTCCGGTGGCAGCTGCATTACCTGTACGCCGGCATACCACACCAGCAAACCCGTTGACGAAGCCAGAATGATCTCTACCACAGGGAAAAAAACCGAATAGGCAAAAATGGCCCGGATATTCGCCTGCCGGTGTTCTGCATTGATCTTCTGAAATTTATCTGCTTCATAATTTTCGGCCGCGAAAGCATGCACGATGGACATGCCCGACACATGCTCCTGCACGAATGCGTTCAGTGCAGCAACGGCATTGCGCACCCGAATAAACGATCTGTTTACACTTTCCTTGAAAAAATAGGTGGCCAGAATCAGTATCGGAAACGGCACCAGACAAACCAGTGTCAGCTGCCAGTTGGTGTAAAACATCGCCCCTAAAATGGCCAGGATAGACAATACATCAGCGATGATCGGAATCAGCCCTTCTGAAAAAATATCGTTGATCGATTCAATATCGTTGATCGTGCGGGTTGTCAGGGTTCCAATCGGTGTTTTATCAAATTGCCGAACATTCAGCCCCAGAATTTTTTTATACACCTCGTTGCGAAGATCCCGCACAACGGTTTGTCCCAGCCAGGCGGTCTGGTACCCAAACAGAAAACGTAAGGCAGTTTCTACCACCAAGATGCCAATCTGCAGCACTGTTACCCAAACAAGCCAGTTCCACAGGCCCTTCCCAATTACAGTATTGATGGTGTATTGGATCAAAAGGGGCCGGATAGGCGCCATCGCTGCCAGCACTACCGCCAGTAAAATAGAAAGTACAAACCTTCTGCGGTATGGAGCCGCATAGGCAAATACTCTTTTGAGGGCGGAGAGGTTGGAAAACACGGTTAGAGATTAGTGATTGGTGATTGGTGATTAGTTTTCCATGGCTTTCTGGTATGCCTTAATAAACAATGCTCCGAGGTTGCGGTGCGGAGGTATATAATTCTCAAAGCGCTCTTTTGCTTCGCCGGAAGTGAACCGGCCGGAGAGATTCTTCCAGATCCCTATCCAGTCGATAGAGCGCCCGGCCTTAAGATCATCGTTGATATGGCGCAAAATGGGTTCATTCACAATTCGTGTTCCTACTTCTTTGGAAGAAATAATATGTGCATCCGGACAGGTATTCAGCACATCATCCAGATTATGATAGCCTCCACAGGAGCCGAGTACCACAATTCTCGCGGAAGCAGGAAGCTGACGGATGGTATACTTTACATGATAACTATGTCCCCGGTGGATCACGATGGTTGGACGCAGATTATTTTCCCTGAGGTGCGTCAGCAGGCTGGCCTGTGCTGCCGCATCGGGATCATCCCCTTTTGCATTATCCAGCGGCAGATTGGCATAGATCACTACCGGTTTTCCCTTAACCGAACGAATCTCCACCCATTCTTTTGTCCGGGTTACTTTCCATTCAGCCGAGCCGTTGAACATCGACATAAAATTCGCGTAGCTATCGATGCCATCTTTATCCCCGTAAAAAAAGACAAGCTGCACCACTTTTCCGCTGGTATCCGCGAGTGCCCCATAATCAACAGAATAAACCGGAGGAATACCCAATAATTGGGAAAGATCCAGACTGGTATCAGATGAAGAGGCAAAGATGGTCTGAAGAATCCGGTAAATCACCTCGCTTCTGCGGTCGGCCTGTTTACGGCTGTTCTCCAGACTGGATGCCACTTCCTGATCAATGATCTCCTTAATAGCAGGCATCGTGATGCTACCATACGAATCTGCCACATCCACGGCATCTTCCAGCTGGCCCGATTTTTCCAGTCCACGGGCAAAGGCGATCATCAGCCGCTGTGCATTGGAATCAGGCATACTGGCCAGAAAACTCTCCAATTTATTGTAACCGGCTGCCATCTTGATAAACTTTTTGAATCGGTCGAACTGTACAGCCATGAGCAAGGTATCGCCCGACGGTGTACGCATTCGTTCCAACATACGGTTATACACCCCTTTGTAACTGGAAGTGTAGATCACATCCTCCCCTAACACAATCAGATAGTAGAGTTCCTTTGGTGAGAGTGGTTCCAGTATTCGGAAGCGCACCGGTTCCGGATCATCATGCAGAGCGTTGATCCGGTTAATGAACACTTCAACAGCTTTTCGCTGAAGCATTTTGGTAAGATCGGGAAACCCGAGGGCCGTATCCCCTTTAAGGGATCGCTTTGCATATTCGATCTGGGTAGTAACCAGCAGCCTGTAGTACTGAAGGCTGTCAACCATCACCTTGTTAATGGAATCCAGTGTCAGCCGGCCATTCATCACTTCATCAAGGAAGGGATAATACAATCGGCCACTATTGCTGGAAGCCATGACCGTTATGGCCCTGACCAGCGGATCTTCGGATCGGCGGATCAGCTGACCCACTTTCGTTTCTGTGGCGGCAGCATAGTCGTAAAACTGATTGGGATCCAGCCTGGCCGTATAACGCAGCAGGCTGTCTGCAAACGGCACATCGGCATAATTCTCCAATTTGGGTAGAATCTTAGCCGGATAGAGGGCGCAGAACTTCCGGAACAGGTGAATTCTGGATGCATTGTATCCGATATTATCGAAAAAGCTACCCGTACGGGCATTGATCAGCAAATCACTGGTTTCGTACGGATAGCGGGCAACGATCGGCTCAATGGACTGTCCGGCCCGGTCAGCCGCCATCAGTTCCGAAAATTCAGCAAAGAGAATCAGGCCTTTTTCTGGGGCAAAACTGCCCTGCATCCAGCCCGTCTGGAATGCCCGAAGCACCTGCAACACCCCGGTCAGGTATTTCACTTTAAGCCGGTGATCCAGCGTGGCCGTAGTTTCCAGCGAATCCTGTAACACATCGAGTTGACGGATCATGATATCCGTTAACGCAAGATTCACATCCTCATCGCCGGAAACCCGTATCAGGCGGTCCCTGACGCCATCCATCTCCAGTACCTGAACCTGAATCTTATCGATGTCTTCATGCAGTTTCACCCGACGGATATCGATTTTATAGCCGATGGTATCCGCCATGGATGCGAAACCTGTCAGTGGCACAGCACTTAAAAGAAAATATAGGAGAAAGCGAAAATACATACCTTGCCTTCAAAGGTACGGCATATCCGGCTGACAAGTCAACCCTCGTGGAACGGTTGGCCAGTGCTGGCAGACATTCTCGTTAACAATTTGATAATCGACGGCTGGTATGCCGCAAACACCGGGGAGTTAACTTTGCGTAAACATTCTGTTAAATGGAGAGTAAAGGGAAAACCATCCTGATCGCTGATGATGAGCCGGATATCCTGGAAATCGTTAGCTACAATCTCCGAAATGAAGGATATACCATCCATACAGCTGCGGACGGGGAAGAAGCACTGGAAAAAGCCAGGCTGCATAATCCGGATCTGATCATTCTGGACGTGATGATGCCCAGAAAAACCGGTATGGAAGTTTGCCGGCTTCTCCGTATGAACCCCGCGTTCCGCGGAACTCTCATTATTTTTCTGACGGCCCTCAACGATGAACTTTCCCATTTAAAAGGACTGGAATACGGGGCAGATGATTACATCAGCAAGCCGGTCAGCACCAAGATCCTGGTCAGCAAAGTAAATGCCCTGTTCCGCAGAATCCACAAAGAAGAGGATAATAATATTTTGGTTATCAACGACTTAACCATTGATCCCGTTCAGTTTCTTGTTACGTTCAAAGGAGAACAGATCATCCTGGCTAAAAAAGAATTTGAACTGCTCTACCTCCTGGCCTCCAAACCGGGCAAGGTATTTCTTCGGAATGAGATCCTCAGCCAGATATGGGGCAACGATGTGATCGTAGGTGACCGCACAATTGATGTACATATTCGAAAAGTCCGCCAAAAACTGGGAATCGACTGCATCACAACGGTAAAAGGTGTTGGCTATAAGTTTGACCTGCTCTAATCTCTAACCTCTAATCTCTAAACTCTTAACTTTATGTATGTTAGATACCAAAAATCTATCCCCCAGACAGCTCGCTGCCATCAACGGGGGGGCGATCGCCATAGCAGGCAGTATCGCTAATCTGATTTTCATCCGGATCTGGTGGATCCCGCTGGCCACCTTCATCACGCTGTTTCTGATCGCCTACACCCTTACGTTCCTGTTCATGCAGCGGTTCATCTACCGGAAAATAAAACTCATTTATAAATTCATCTACCAGACCAAAGCTACCAGACGGGAAGAATTTTATTATAAAAATATCCTCCCGCAAAAAAGCATTGATGAGGTCCGAAAAGATGTGGAAAATTGGGCAGAACAACGCAAACAGGAAGTAGAGAATCTGAAACAGAACGAACAGTTCCGGAAAGAATTTCTTCAAAACCTTTCCCACGAATTCAAAACACCGGTCTTCGCCATACAGGGCTATGTGGATACCCTGCTCAATGGCGCCCTGGAACAACCCGGCATCAACAGGCGTTTTCTGGAAAATACGTCCAGAAATGTGGAAAGGCTGGCCAATCTGATTTCAGATCTGGATGAGATCTCAAGTCTGGAGAGCGGCGAATACAAACTGGTGAAATCGGTTTTCATCATCCAGGACCTGATCCGGGAAGCGTATGAAGCCCTTTCCTTTAAAGCACAACAAAAAAATATTCAGTTCAGCTTTAAAAAAGGTTGTGAACAACCCATCGCAGTAGAGGCCGATAAAGAAAAAATCCGGCAGGTACTGATCAACCTCATCGACAATGCCATCAAATACGGAAAACAGGATGGACATATAGAAGCCAGCATCTATGTGGTGGATGAACGCTCTGTACTGATTGAAATCAGGGATGATGGAATCGGGATTGCAGAAGAACACCTCGACCGGATTTTTGAACGATTTTACCGGACGGATTACGGCCGCAGCCGAAACATCGGCGGTACCGGGCTGGGACTGGCCATTTGTAAACACATCATTGACGCGCATGGACACAACATACATGTCCGCAGCAATCCGGATGTGGGAAGTTCATTCGGATTTCCGCTGAACAGACCCATGTAATGAATTCCTTTTTAGTGGTCTGACTGCCTGCGATAACTGGATGAAAAATAAACCAGGGCATACAGGGTACCGATGAACCCGATCAGAGCCAGCCCCATTACAGCCCGGGCATAATACTGAGACCAGGTAATGTCCAGATCGACTGACTCTTTAGCCAGCATCACCAGCACACTGCCCAGATAGCCAAAAGCATCTGTGATATAGATCAGAAACCCCACATTTCCCCTCAAACGAAACGAAGCAATCATCCGCTCAAAAAAAATAGAGTTGAACGGAATATAAGCCATATATAAACCGAGCCCTGCCGACTGCATCCAGATGGCCCCATCCAGCCAGCCGGAAAAAAACAACCAGGAACTGATGGCCGCCAGCATAAATCCGGCCGCTATCATACCATGTATGAGTTGAAAAGCCCGTATATTTTTTCGAATCAGAACGATCGAACTCATCATCACCAGCAACACTACCGTAATCATGGTTTCTGATCGGGTGAAAATAGCCGACTGCCCGGCATACCCCAGCTCCTCCCACATATTCCCCATGTAATTGTCGCGGATATCCCGCATCACCGTCAACAACGTGTAAATCAGGCCCAATGCTATCAGTCCGTGCTTAAACCGCCGAACAATAAGGCGCCGGTCTTCCGACGTCATAGCCACCCGCTGCTGGCGCTCTTCAACATCCGCCGGATCCGGAGGCGGAACTTTTTCCAGGAGATAGAAAAAAAGGGCCAGCGGCAGGGCAAAAACTGCTCCGGTGGCAAAGGGCATCCAATGTTCCGGAACCCCCCAGTCTGTCATAAGCCATTTGGCAACAGAACGGGTGAACCCTCCGGCAAAAATAAAACTCACCGCCAGTGCCGAACCTATGAAATCAGTAGAGCGGCGACCTTCCGCATAGCTGAACACCACTCCCCACATGAACCCCATCATAAATCCATTGACCAGAAAACACAGAATGCCCCAGACCGGAGGCAACAGCGCAAAAAATAGCATCGACAACCAGGCCGTGCCAATCAACAGAAAAGCAATTTTCCAGCGCTTTTCCCTTCGGAGCGATGAAATAAATCGGATGCCGATAAACTTACTGAGCATATACCCGATCACCTGACTGATGATCAGAAGGGTCTGGTACGATATCCCCCAGAGCTGCCGACCACCAAACGTGGCAATCGAAAAAGGCTTTCGAAACGCAAACACACAGGTGTACGCAAAAAAGGTTAGAGTGGCAAGCAGAAATGCCCAAAGGACTGGTCGGTAGGTCGAATGATTCATCCGTGATTAGATATTCGTGCTGAAAGATAGGTAACTCTTCCCGGGCTCTCTCAAAAACGAATGTACCTGAAAAAGAAGAAAGCGGAGCATGATCAACGCCTCATAAGGCCGGTCAACACCAAAGGCAGAATACTTTTAGGAAAAAAAGCAAAAAAATCGTATATTCAGTAAAATATTAATGATTACATAACATAAGCAGCCCCAACCGCACGTTTCTATCCAGGCTAAACAGCCAAAAAAGATGGAATCGGTTGCACTCCTTAGTAAATAAAGCCATTTTGAATATGCGCCCATGAAGCTGGTCAACATCATATGTTTCTGTGTACTGTGGTTCACAACCCTTGCAACCAGAGCCCAGGTACGCGAAATCCGGCTGAATAGCTTTGGCGATACGCTGCAGCACCGCTTTTCAGAGGCCTTTGCCGTTCGGGACCTGAATAACTGTGGGCAGAGCGATCTTATGACCTATATCCGGCAGATGGAGCATCCGGAACTGAGGCAGCTGACAGAAAAGCTGATGGGCTTCAAACAGAAGAACCAGCTGGACGACTGGTTATACTATCAGCTGGTCAGAAAGGCAGCGGGCCAACTGGCACCAAAGGAAAACAATTACCAACTGTATACGGTTTTCAAATGGTATTTACTGTCCGCTTCAGGTTACGATGCCCGTCTTTCTGTGAACCGGGAAAAGATCCTTTTTTATGTGCATTGTGAAGATCCCATTTACAACATTCCTCTTCGAAAAGAAGAGGGTAAACAATATGTTTGTCTGAACTATCACGATTATGGTTTTCTGGATTTTCAGCAGACTCCCTTTACCTGGCTGCCCGTAATAGGGGCGCAGGCAAGTCAGCCTTTTACGTATCGGATTCACCATATCCCTGCTGAGAAACAACCATTGCAGGAAAGGTTGATCCAATTTCAATACAATAACCACGAATATGATTTTCGGGTTAAAGTAAATCCTGCACTGATCAGTTATTTTCGAAATTACCCCACACAGGACTATGAACAGCATTTCAATATTCCACTGAGTCAGGAAACCTATGCCTCACTTATCCCTTCGTTGAAAAAAAAGATTGCAAAACTTCCCCCCCTCGATGGCGTTGAATTCCTGATGCATTTCACCCGATATGCATTTCTCTTCAAACCGGATACCGAGCAGTTTGGCATGGAAAAACGTTTTAGTCCGGAATTAACGTTACTCAGCGATGGCAGCGACTGTGAAGACAGGGTATCCCTTTTTTATTACCTCGTAAAAGAGCTGTACGATCTGCCGATGGTAGTACTAACCTATCCGAAACATGTATCCATTGCTGTTCAGTTCCATAAAAGTTACGGAAGTACTATTGAGTACAACGGAAGAAAATTTACGATCTGTGATCCTACCCCTCAGGAAAAAGAACTAAGGATAGGAGAAGTACTGCCCTCACTTTTACATGAACCCTACGCGATTGCATTTGCCTACGAGCCATCCCGGAAATAGGCATTTCATTTTGGCTCAACAGCCAGCCCTTCCCACTTATCCAGCTTTTCCTTTACATCTTTCGCAAGGGAATAATACCGGAAACGGCCGTTATCGATAACATACAGATAGGAACAGGGTGCTTCTGTCCGGGAAAAATATACAATTCGAAACGCGTCTCCGCCATGAGGGATGATGATTTTCCCTTCCGACAGACAATTAACCGGGCCAGTGAATTCCTGGAAAGGCTGATGGAGGTTCTCCCGCAACGCCTGAATCAATGTGGAGTCTCCGGATCGCAGATACGTAAAAAAACGCTGGTACCGGAGGGAGTCGGTATATGGCTTCTTAAAATACAGCAGGTCAATAGAGTCCACTGCATTGGGGATATATTGAATAGTCTGAGATTCAATTGATGCTTTCCTTTCCTGCGTTTTATTCTGGCAGGCAAAAAAGGATACCAGCAAAAAATATACTACAAAACGGGGCATACATCAAAATTAAAAACAACGGCCGCAAAAAGCGGCCGCTGTGAATTATCATAAACCAAACAATGATTAGTAAGTATTGGTCTGGGGTGTGAAACTAACCCAGCCCGTCATCCAGTTAGCAGTACCAAAAGCACCGCGGAAAGTAGTAACCGTAAAGAATGGATCCAGCCCGGAGAAAGAAGCTCCTGTAAGTGCAGGTGAACCCGCTTTCGGCAAATATTTTGGAGCGTCCCAGTTGAACGGATCTTCCAGTCCCACTTCTGCAGCCGTAGCATATGTTCTGCAACCATTTGCTTCCGCTTTAGTACGGACATTTGCAGCTGAGATCACTCCACCGGCAGACGCATCTACTCTGTATGGATCAGCCACTGCATGTACCAGATTGTTTTTGAAAACAGAACTGTCTGTATTGTAAGCATTTGCTGTTGAAGCACTTTCCATAGAAAAACCACCTTTGGGGAAACCAATCATGATAGAGTTGTGTACTTCGAAACGTACCGCTCTTCTCCAACGGTTAGCAAAGTTCAGGTTTGCCTGTGTATTGGGATCTCCATTGGGGCCGATCCAGGTGATGTTGGATAAAATTGGACGAGTATAGGGTAAGGCGGCTGTACCTGAACCGTCATTGTCTGCTTCTACCCCGTTGCCGGCATCTGTATCAGCTATCTCCGGGCGGCGCTGAACAACAGCATATTGAATCCGGCCGGTATAGCCAAAATCAAAATCGAGATCATCATCCGATGTAGCATACGCTACCAGATTTTTCAGGTTCACATTACCACCAAACAGTTCATACGCATCATCATTGGCATAAGAAGTCATGATGTACTCAAGCGTAGTTCCCACTCCAACACCACCGAGGGTAAGACCATTGATCTCTGATCCCGGCTCAGCAGCAATACCTGCAAACTCAATACGGCAGTAGCGCATGATACCGGAATTATCGTTTACCACCGTACCACCATAGCGACGGTCAACACCTCCTTCAATCAGCGGAGCAGGTGAGGTAGGACGATTGGTAGGCGCATTACCCAAAATGATCACTCCACCCCAGTCGCCGCGTGCGCGCTGCCCCGCCGGCTTACCCGATGTGAAAACAATAGGCTTATCAGCTGTACCCTGTGCATCAATCTTAGCACCGCGCTCAATAATCAGCGCCCCTTTCTGACTGATATCACTCTTAATGATGGTACCGGCAGGAATTTTAAGGGTTGTACCGGCTGTGAAATAAACATAACCTTTCAGGATATAGGTACCAGGCTGAAGCGTAATGTCACGCTCATAGGATCCTACCAGCACTTTGGTATTGTTCGGATCATCGGGATTGGTTCCGGATGTAGGAGTGCCTCCTGTACCTGGATCCGTGATGTCCACGTTGATACAGGAAGATACAGACGCAACGATGAACAGAGCTGAAATGAATTGCTTAACCGTTGTCATTTTATTTGTTTTTATTCAGATCAAAATTGTAATTGAAACCGATCGTGATAGTAGTACCCGGACGATATGCATAGTTTATGCGGTCGCCGGCACTGAATTCATATCCCGCTTTTTTTGTGGGGTTATCGTAGAAGGCGAATTGATTGTTCAACAGGTCAGATACCGTTAGCTTCAACTCTCCTTTACCTTCCCAAAGTTTCCGGGCCACCTGCAGATCCACCAGATTCCTGGACTTCTCATAGATGTCGAAGAAACCTGCACCGGTTGGATCTCCTACCAGCGATAAGCGTGGACCGATCCGGTTGTAAAGGGCGGTCATGTTCCATGCAGCGGTTGTGTACTGGAAACCGGCATTCACGAGATAGGGCGACTGGCCATAGAGGGGACGATCAACAGATTCTTTTACAGCACCACTGCGTTCTGTAGTGAGTGTAACCGTTGAAGATAGTACTGTGGCATTTCCTATAAAGACTAACTTGTTCAGTTTTTCACTTATGAAATCCAGGCTCTTCCGAATCTCCACTTCAGCACCTACCAGTGTTGCTTCATCGGCATTGGTATAATTAAACAGCCAGCGATCACCATTGCTTCCCGGATCCATGCGGATCTCAATCGGGTTGGTAAACTTCTTGGCAAGTAATCCTACAGACAGCACTTCTCCGGCTTTTGGATAATATTCATACCGGAGATCTGCGTTCAAAATTGAGGTACGTTTCAATTCAGTATCACCGGCAATACCCCAGATCTGCTCATAATCAAAGAACTGGAAAGGTGCGATCTCCCGGAACTCCGGACGGGCAACGGTTTTAGAAGCCGCTACACGCAACTGGTTCTTAGGAGTGAGCGCATAGGTGATGTTCAAAGAAGGCAGGAAATCCCATTTCTCGGTATTGACGATCACCTGTTTGAGCGAAAGATCTCTGGAACGTAAGAACTGTTCGAAGAATTCAGCCCGCAATCCCCAGATCACCCGAAGATCTCCAATCCGGTTATCAAACATAGCGTACGCAGAATTGAGCGCAGAAATACCGAAGTACGTATCTGTATTCTGTGTTTGCTCATCCAGGAAAAAACCGTTTTGGTTTACATTGGAAGGAAGAAAGGCTTTATCAAATGGTGCTGCCAGATTGGAGGAGGATGAAGCAGGTTCGTAACGGAACACACGGGCATCAAAATCGCGGAAACGTACCAGCGTTCCTCCGCCTATCTTGAACGACTGCTTATCACCGGCCATTTTGAAAGGAATGAGTAAAGATCCATTGGCACCGGCATTGTAATCACGCAGGGTGGAGAAAAACCGGCGGGTATCATCGTCATCCAGTTCAAACGGGCTATTGGGAGAAGAGAACGACTGTACATACTGAGCGGTACGGAAATCCGGCTGCGTCTTGTAATTGTGAGAGATGTTTCCGTTCCACTTCAGCTTAATACCCGATTTGGTTAGTGAATGTTCTCCTTCCAGTTGTCCGGAATACAACGAACGCTGGTTCAGGAAGGAAGAGCGGAGGTTTACGTTCTGGAGCCGACCTGTATTTTCCAGCAATCGGGAATAGTAGTTATCATCGTACAGCTGGTTGAACAGGTTTTTGAACGATAGTTTATGATTGCCTTTGATGTATGTGAAATTGGCCAGTACACCGGCGTTAACAGAAAATCGGTTCTGAACCTCGTTCCCTTCGAAGATGGGAGTACGAACGGATTCATACCGGCCACGGATCACCTCATCGTACACGATCTGGCTGCGTCTGTGATTCACGGAGATAATGGTGCCAAAAGAGCCACCGTTTTTGAAACTTGTTTTGTTGGACCATGCCAGATTAAAGGTAGTGATGGGTGCAGCTGTGTTGATCACTTCCCCATATACATCTCCTCTGAAAAGATTCCGGGTAGCCTCTATTTTTCCGGCATCCGACAGTGCCCGGTAATCCGCCACATTCGGCAGTGCGGATGGCAGACTCCTGGTACCATCATCAAATCCCAGCCAGTCGAGGCTGTTTCGGGAATTACTGGTAAAATCACGGAATGTCGACTGTGTATTGTAACCGAGTGAGAAACCTACCTGCAACTGATTTTTGGTTGGAACATCTTTTGTATTCACCTGCACCAGTCCACCGGCGAATTCTCCCGGCAAATCTGGCGTAGCTGTTTTATTAATGATGATGTTATCGATCATCACCGAGGGGATCATATCAAAAGAAAACGCCTTTTTATCCGGCTCGGAGCTGGGCATGGGCGCATCGTTCAGCAACGCCTGGTTGTAACGATCACTCAGCCCTCGCACCACTACGTATTTATTATCCTGGATGGACGCGCCACTCACCCTTTTTAAAACTTCACCGGTATTTTTATCTGGTGTGGAACGGATGAAATCAGCAGCCAAACCGCTGGACATGGCCGTGTTATTTCGCTGAAAATTGAGAAGTGCCATGGTATTCTCCTGCCGGCGGGGGGTGGATTTCACTACCACTCCTTCCATCGTTTTCACCGATGTTTCCAGTGCAATATCGAGGTAATTGTCTAACCCCTGACCAACGCTGATGTCGCTGATCCGTTTGGTCTGGTAGGAAACCGCTGTGATTTCGATTTCATATTTTTTACCTGCTTCGAGAGAGAAGGCAAACCGGCCATCCACGGAGGTGGAAGTGGCTTTACCCGTGCTGATAATTTTTACGGAAGCTCCGGCAACAGGTTCATTTTTATCGTTCAGTACCCTACCGTTGAAAGAGAGTTGCTGACCGTAAACCATTGAACTGATCAGAACAACAACTAGTAACCACGTTTTTTTAAGACTCATGCGCTT
>CANHUD010000020.1 GCA_947463665.1 Sphingobacteriales bacterium | reverse complement strand
CTGGTCACCATCATGGTGCGCCGGGAATGGGCGGAATGGATTACTAAAAAAGCAAAACCCCGGCGATTGTCGGGGTTTTTTCTTTTGGGTAAAAGACTTTAAAAATCAGTAAGCTTATAGTTACAGGGTAAATCGCCGGGATAAGGAGTTAGAAACCACAGTGTATCCACCCTGATTCATTATTGATTAATGCCCGTAAAATTCAGGTAATCTTTCAAACAGACGCATGACCATTATCCTATGTAAGGATGATTCTCGTTAGGCGTGTTTTGTTCAGCATCAGAAGGCTGATAAAGCGTGTGATACGTGATGGCACCTCTTATAATCAGCCATTGAGCGGCTACGTAGGTACTCATGACCAGAAAACCACTGATCGGGACCGGTCTCAGGAATTTATTGACCGCAAGAAGAGAATCTGACAATACAAAAAGAAAAGAACCTCCAATAAAATAAAAGGCGGGCTGGTAATGGATCTGTTCATATTTCCAGGCAGCTGCTGCGAACATGGTTGAAATCACCATCGCATAGATGGTGACAGGGATCTTCATGCCCTGCAGTCCAGGCCATAATATGTATAAAAGTTCTATTGTATAGGCAACAACGGCCAGTAGCATGACTGGTCGTTTCTTGAGATAAGAGGAATTTTCGCCCTCTATACGGATCAAATAGGTTATGTAGCAGATATGCGTCAGAAGGAAAGAGGAAAGACCGGCTATAAAATAAAGAGGATTGTATCGATCAAATTGTAAGAGTATATCACCTGCCCAGGAAAAGAGCAGACCGGCGTAGATGAGGTAAGCAATGGTTGTTTTCCCGGGTTGAGACCGCTGAAACATCCAGATCAGGATCGGCATAAGCAGAGCCTTGCTGTATAGACGGGCTTCTGATTGAACGTACTGGAGGTATAGATCAATGAAGAACGTGATACAAAGCAAAAGGGATGGAATCAGGAGTCGTTTGTTCATGTTCAGTTTGATTCAATCCATACTTTTCTTCCAAAGAACCTGCTCAGAGAGTCCCTGTGTTGAGCAGTATCGGCTAAAGGTGCATAAATAGGGATGCGTAGTGTGAAATTTATCGAATCCACCGTCAGCATCTGCACGTTGTGCCCCCATTTGATCAGATCCTCGTATCTGCTAAGCGCCCGGGCACGTTTAGACTGTTCAATCACCACGTAAAAGTTTTTTTTCTGCGCAGATACAGACGAGGATTCTGTTTTTGGCGCAGGAGAAGAGGCCGGAGTGGTGGAGGGAGGCTGAGTGGGCTGGGAGGATGATTTGTTTACGGGTGCGAGTACGGTGCTGTCATTGTTAGAGGGGGTATTGGGGCGTTCCGACATGAAGTAGCTGCCCAGCCAGATGGTAAGACCAATGGTAAGGGCTGCAATGAGCAGGCCCATAATTTTTCTCCCCCCAATTCCTGATTCTGAAGCCTTTCGCAGGTAATCATAATCAAAACGGATTTCTTCCTCATGGTCATCTGCTTTCTTGCTTAATTCTGATCTTCCTGCTGAAGCTGTATAGGGGATAAACTCAATCTCGTTGCGGTAATTTCGCTGTAACTGTCCGATTTTTTCAATGATAAACGGCTTGCTGATGTTCATCATCTGCTTCCCGAGCTGAATGTAAGAGTCCAGATCTGCAGACGCCAGAGCCCGGAATTTCCCGGTTTCACTGGCGATGGCCGTGATGAGTTCGGGATCCTCCGGAGTTTCCGGATCCGGAACAAAATGTAGAGCTCCCTCCGGAAATACATATTTCCGGGTATCGTCAGCGGAACCAGTACCCGGGCGTAAATGAAAGGTTCCTAACCCTGTCAGGCTAAGTTGCTGATTGCGGATCAGGTAATTCAGTAGGATCTCTGAGGTTCTCAACGTGTGAATTGCTTTTACGATTTGTTAAAATAACGGTTTTTTTTGGAGTTGACACGGAATGACGGAAATTTGTTTATGGTTTCGAGAGAAGATCAGAAATTCCTGGACTTTTGGTCACAGAACAGAGAGAAAAGAGGTAAATTAACTTATCAGCTGTCTTTCGGATTTCCCATGGGACTCCTGTTCTCCCTACCCATTCTGATCAATTTTCTGTTGGGACGGTTCTGGTACAAAAGAGCAGATGCAGTTGGTGCCAGTCAGTTTAATCCACTGGTTCTAGTTTTTGCCATATTGCTGATCGCTTCGTTTGCAGGAGTAATTTACAAAAAATTTCAATGGGAGCGCAACGAGGAACGATATCTGGAGCTCACCAGGAAAAAACAATAGTTTCTTCAAAAGTGTAGCAATTCTGTAATGCTGCCTATCTTTAACAAAGAAATCAAGTACATGAAAAGAATTACCATCGTCTTCCTGATGTTTACCGTTTTGTTCACCTCCTGCGGAAAAAACGATAGCGGATGTGGCTTCCAGGAAAGTTCAATCATTGCCCCACAGGCTGAAACAGATGCAGTAGCCCAATATCTGGCGGGCGCAGGTATAACTGATGCGGTAAAGCATCCGAGTGGTTTTTATTACAAAATACAAACACCGGGTACGGGAACCGTAGCCCCAACGCTGTGTTCTCAGATAGGCATAAACTATAAAGGCCAGCTTACAAACGGTACTGTTTTTGACCAAACCACTACGCAGATGGCTGTTTTTAGTCTTGGACAGCTCATTGTAGGATGGCAAAAAGGTATTCCGCTGATTAAAACCGGCGGAAAGATTGTACTCTATTTGCCACCATCTTTGGGATATGGTAGTCAGGTTGTACGGGATGCACAGGGAAATACGCTGATTCCGGCGAATTCCATTCTGGTTTTCAATGTTGAGCTGGTAGCGATTGGATAAATAAAAATAAAATCCTGTGCCGCACGAAGCGATATCGGTTTTCGATATGTTCAAGATTGGTGTAGGTCCGTCCAGCTCCCATACACTGGGCCCCTGGAGAGCCGCACAGCAATTCTGCCGTTTCCTGCATGATAATGCTCTACTTGAACTCACAACAGGCCTTGAGGTACTGTTGTATGGTTCACTGGCAAAAACCGGCAGGGGACATGGCACCGATATAGCGGTTCTCCTGGGCTTATCCGGAGAGGATCCGGTTACCTTTCAGGTGGAGGAGCTGGACCAGCGGGTGAATCTTATCCATTCACAACAGTCTCTTTTATTGGGTGGTATAGTGCCGGTTTCATTTGATCCTTCCACCTGCATTCGTTTTCTGAAGAATGAATCGCTGCCTCATCATCCGAACGCCCTTACCTTTCTGGCCAGGCTCTCCAATGGAGAAGATATTGCCCAGACATGGTATTCTGTTGGCGGCGGATTTGTGGAACAGGAAGGGGGAGCTTCTATTGCATCTTCCGCTTCTGTTTCCCTTCCTTTTCCGATAGACAAGGCTGAACAACTTTTGCACTGGTGCATGAAGACGGGACTTCCGGTAAGCGGAGTAGTACTGGAAAATGAACTTGCCTGGCGCAGTGAAATTGAAACCAGGCAGGGATTACTCCGGATATGGGACGTCATGCGCCAGTGTATCTATCGAGGTGCTCATACAAAAGGGATTTTACCTGGAGGATTACAGGTTCAGCGAAGGGCGGCAGCATTGAATATCCGGCTGATCGGCAATCGCTCTTACAACGGTTACACTCCCTGGATAGAGGCGATTCGCCAGGGTGGAAGAGATTTCAGCTACATCATCGACTGGGTCAGTTGTTTTGCTCTTGCCGTGAATGAAGAGAACGCTTCCTTTGGCAGGGTAGTTACCGCGCCAACCAACGGAGCCGCCGGTGTGATCCCTGCTGTTGGTCAGTATATTGCTACGTTCTTTGAAGAGGCCACAGAAGATCACCTGCTATCCTATTTGTTAACCGCTTCAGAAATAGGCAGTATTTTCAAAAAGGGAGCTACTATTTCGGCCGCTATGGGGGGATGTCAGGCCGAAATCGGTGTGTCTTCCGCCATGGCAGCGGCAGGCCTTACCGAGTTTCTGGGGGGGACCCAGCGCCAGGTGATCATGGCAGCGGAAATCGCTATGGAGCATCATCTGGGACTTACCTGTGATCCTATAGGCGGACTGGTTCAGATACCCTGTATCGAACGAAACACTATGGGGGCCATAAAAGCCATTACGGCTGCACAACTGGCGCTTCAAAGCTCCCCTGATTATGCCCGTGTATCACTCGATACGGTTGTAAATACTATGTGGCATACTGCGCTGGATATGAGTCATAAATATAAGGAAACCGCCGATGGCGGTCTGGCCGTTCAGATACCCCTTAGCCTCCCGGAATGTTAACAGGAATTTTAATTTGTTTTCCCGGAAAATCTTAAACAATTTTGTTCAGGTCTTGTAATAAGACGTACCGCGTCGGACAGGCCGCGTGGTTATTTAACTCTCTTTGGTAAAACGGAGCCAATGGCTGAAACAACGAACGGAACTTTAGGAAGTAATCCTGTGTCCAGGATATTGAAAGTACTTAAGCTCGACAGAAAGGAAATATCAGCAGTTTATTTTTACGCCATTCTTAGCGGACTGGTTCAGCTCTCCCTTCCCCTTGGCATACAAAGCATAATCAGTTTCGTTTTGGGAGGAGCCATCTCTACATCACTTGTTATACTGATTGTTCTGGTGGTGCTTGGCGTATTAATAGCCGGATTCATTTCCGTTAACCAGATGCGCCTTATAGAAAAAGTGCAGCAGAAGATTTTTGTTCGATACTCTTTTGAATATGCCAATCGTATTCCCAGACTGGATCTTAAAAGTGTTGACAGCTATTATCTTCCGGAACTGGTAAATCGTTTTTTTGATACCGTATCCCTGCAAAAAGGTATATCCAAACTTTTACTGGAAATTCCAGCTGCCAGTATTCAGATCCTTTTTGGAACTATCCTGCTCTCATTTTATCATCCCGTATTCATTATTTTCAGCATCGTATTAATAGGGTTGGTGTACATCTGTCTTTATTATACCAGTCCCCAGGGAATGGCTACGGCATTGGATGAAAGCGATTATAAATACAGGGTGGTAGGATGGCTGGAAGAACTGGCCAGAGTAGTACGGTCTTTTAAATTCTCCAAAGGAACAAACCTGAACCTTCGTAAAACAGATGAACTGGTTTCAGGATATATTGGTGCGAGGACTGCGCATTTCAGAGTGTTGCTGCTTCAGTATTGGACACTGATCGGCTTTAAAATGCTAATCACAGCCGCTATGCTGATCGTTGGAAGCGTCCTGCTTATCAGTCAGCAACTTAATATTGGCCAGTTTATCGCCTCTGAGATCGTTATTCTTCTGGTATTAAATTCAGTAGAGAAACTGATATTAAATCTGGATAAAGTCTACGATGTACTGACATCCGTGGAGAAACTCGGTAAGTTAACCGATAAGCCCCTGGATGCGGATGGTAATATGATCATGCCCGATAAGAGAACAGGCATTGAACTTTCCCTGAATGATCTCTCTTTCTCATATGATGATGTTTTCGTTTTGAAAGGAATAAGCGTGAAAATTCAGCCCGGACAAAAAGTAGCCATCATCGGTTCAGATGGTTCCGGAAAGTCAACCTTACTGCGTGTGCTTACAGGGGCCTATCCTCATTACGATGGGGGTATACTCATGGATAATTTACCCATGAGAAATTATCAGTCCGACAGTCTTCGTTCCAGGATGGGCATTCTGCTCAGTCAGCAGGATATATTTCATGGAACGTTACTCGAAAACATTACCATGGGAAATACGGCTGTTTCCCCAGCCTCCATTATGGAACTCTCCGAATCCATCGGATTAAGAGATTTCATGGAGCAGCAGGAAAAAGGCTTTCAGACTGAGCTGGATCCTGTAGGTAAACGACTCTCCCGAAATGTTATTCAGAAGATTCTTCTGCTCAGGGCGTTGATCAATCAGCCACGACTCCTCTTACTGGAAGAGCCCTGGACCAATCTGGAGCCTGGTAATTCCCAAACCATCAAGTCTTATTTGCTAAATATAAAGGATAGTACTGTGGTGGTAGCCACATCAGATGCTACTTTCATTTCGCAGTGCGATATGGTATTATTCATGCAGGATGGAAAACTGACACGAACGCTCACCGGAGAGCAATTTCAACGTGAAAAATAGGGAAGATATGGCGATTGATTTTATCAACGAGGATATGGAAAAACAATGCGATGACCTTCAGTTGTCATCGTACCAGAAAATTTACCGTATCCATAAAGAAAGTGGTGTTCGCAAATGGGTAACCTGGATTTTTCTTATTCTTTTGCTGGTATTGTTCCTGCCCTGGACGCAGAACATAAGAGCCAGAGGCGATGTAACCACGCTGTTGCAGGAGCAACGTCCGGCCCAGATGCCAACGGTTATTGCCGGCAGGGTAGTTAAATGGCATGTAAGAGAAGGGGACTATGTAAAGCAGGGCGATACGCTTGTTCAGATCACAGAGGTAAAAGACGATTACCTGGATCCTTCTTTGATCGCCCGCACCCGTGAACAGATCGATGCCAAACGTTCGGCAAATGAAAATTATTCGGGTAAAGCGAACGCAGCATCTCAGCAGATCCAGGCACTGTATTATGCAAGAGATCTAAAGCTCCAGGAACTGGATAATAAAATACGCCAGCAGCAGATGAAGATCAGCAGTGACAGTGCCGAACTGGCCGCTGCATTGAACGACCTCAAGATTAAAACCGAACAATTCAAACGGCAGCGGGTACTTTTTGATTCAGGCGTAGCCTCACTGGTTCAGCTGGAACAGCGAAACCAGGCGTTTCAGGAGTCTCAGGCCAAGCGAACCAGCGCGGAGATCAAATACAATAATGCGCAGCAGGAACTTTTGCGTTTGCGCATTGAACGGAGTGGCGAGCTTCAGCAATATGCAGAAAAAGTATCCAAAGCTGAAGGAGATCGTTTCCAGTCGCTCTCCCAGATTCAGACCACTCAGGGAGAAATCGCCAAACTTGAAAATCAGTTTACCAACTACACTATCCGAAATGGGTTGTATACACTCACAGCTCCTATGGATGGTCAGGTGGTCAAGGCAAAAAAAGCCGGTATTGGCGAAATCATGAAAGAGGGGGATGTGCTGGTAGAGATCGTTCCGGTGAATGTACAGTATGCCGTAGAAATGTTTGTAAGACCGGTAGATCTTCCATTGGTCAGCAGAGGGCAGGAAGTTCGGTTTCTATTCGACGGATTTCCGGCAATTGTATTTAGTGGATGGCCCAATGCGTCTTATGGCACGTTCACAGGTGAAGTGGCTGCAGTGGAAAGTTCTGTGAGTGAAAATGGCATGTTCCGTGTGCTGGTTAAAGAGAAGGTCGGAGAGAAACCCTGGCCTAAAGAGCTGATGATGGGTACCGGTGCTCTTGGAATTGCTCTTTTGAAAGATGTACCGGTCTGGTATGAACTCTGGCGGAACATCAATGGCTTCCCTCCGGATTATTACAAATCAGATATCAAGAAATCACCGGATAAACCCGCTGCGAAAAAATAGGTGCTCATGATGAAAGGCATTGTATTTCTGTTTCTCATTTTTTCGTTGACGGCACAAGCCAGCGACTCGCTAAAAATTTTATCGGAGGAACAATTCGTTGAGATCGTCCGAACCTATCACCCTGTTGCCCGACAGGCACAACTGCTGGTTGACCGTGCAAGAGCGGAACTGCTTGCGGCCAGAGCCGGATTTGATCCTCAATTCTATGTTTATGCCGATCGTAAAACCTTTGACGGAAAAGTTTATTACGATTATACCCATCCACAGGTAAAGATACCTACCTGGTTTGGAATGGAAGTAAAGGCCGGACTTGAAGAGAATGTGGGAAGTTTTCGTAATCCGGAATCCAGTGAAGGTCAGTCGTCTTACATGGGTCTTACCATGCCTTTGCTGAAGAATCTGGTGATGGACAAAAGACGGGCAGCGCTTCGCCAGGCCCAGCTGTTCAGGGAGCAAAGCAAAGCCGAACAATTACTAATGATCAATGATCTCCTCATGGATGCCTATGATGCCTATTGGCAATGGGTAAATACATATGAGACATTTCAGATACTAGCTGATGCCGTTAGAGTTAATGAGCAGCGTTTATCGCTGATCCGTTTGGGTTATCAGCAGGGAGAACGTCCTGCAATAGATACAACGGAAGCGCTTACCCAGTTGCAATCGTTTGAGCTGGCAAGGGAACAGGCAAGGCTGGAATGGAGGAACAGTACCTTCATGCTCTCCAATTACCTTTGGTCAGCGGCATCCGTACCGGTTGAATTACCGGAAACCGTTGTTCCGGATAAACGCTGGCAGATCCCATCTATACCCAATGCAACCTTACCGGTCATGCAGGAATTGCAGCAACAGGCCAGAGCGGAACATCCAAAGCTGAACATGTATGGCTTCAAACTGGATATGCTGGAAGTGGAAAAGCGGCTGAAGTTTCAGAATCTGTTGCCTACCGCTAATGTATCCTACAATTTCCTCTCAAAAGGATACAACATCTGGAACAATCCGAATGCAGCACTTTTCAGTAATAATTTTAAATACGGCCTGGAAATCGGATTGCCTCTTCGGCTTTCACAGGGGAGAGGAGAGTACAGGGCTGCCAAAATAAAAATTCAGGAGACCAGACTGGATCTGGCGCAGGAGCGACTTGCTATTGACAATAAAATTCAATCGTACTTTAACGAACTGTCGTTACTCCGGCAGCAGGTTGTCATTGCTGAAAAGGCATTTGCCAATCACCAGCGATTGTTTAATGGTGAAGACCTTCGATTCAAAGCAGGGGAGAGTTCTTTGTTTCTGCTCAATGCCCGGGAAAACAAAGTACTGGAGGCCCGTCAGAAACTTGTTCAGCTGAAAACCAAATTCTACAAAGCTTATCGTGCAGTAGGATGGGCAGCAGGTCAGTTACGCTGACCGTTCAACAACGTTGTACAGGGTGTCCCGTTCAACCGGTGTTCTGCCTGCCTGGCGGATAAGCCGGGTGAGCTCTTCTGTGCTCATGGCAGGATTTTGTTCCTCTGATCCGGCCATGGAATAGATTTTGGTAGAATCATCAATAGTGCCGTCAAGGTCGTTCACCCCGAAGGAAAGCGTGAGTTGTGCGTTTTGTCTTCCCAACATCGGCCAGTACGCTTTCAGATGCGGGAAATTATCCATGAAAATTCGGGCCACCGCATACATTTTCATATCCTCGATCACACTGGTTTCCGCAATATGACTCATTTCATTATCCTGGTTTCGGAATTTCAATGGAATGAAACAGTTGAAACCACCTGTTTCGTCCTGCAACTGCCGTAACCGGTTCATATGATCAATGCGGTGTGTATAGTGCTCTAGATGTCCATACAGCATGGTTGCATTGCTGTGCATACCCAGCTGATGTGCCGTTCTGTGAATGTTCAGCCAACCATCGCCATCTACTTTATCGGCACAGATCTGTTCCCGTATTTCGGGTGCAAAGATCTCTGCACCACCACCGGGTAAAGAGGCCAGTCCGGCCTGGTTGAGATAGCTCATGCCTTCTTCAACGGTCATCTTTGCCTTACGGAACATGTACTCCAGTTCCACGGCGGTGAAGCCTTTGATGTGCAGATCCGGACGATGTGCACGTATCCTGCGGATGAGTTCGGCAAAAAAATGGATATCCATTTTAGGGTGAACGCCTCCAACAATATGGACTTCCGTTACCGGCTGACCATCGTATTTTTTAACGATATTGAGCATATCATCAATACTGAGTTCCCAGCCTTCTTCCCGATGGGCGTAGAGGCGGGAATAAGAGCAGAATTTGCAGGAAAATACACAGACATTCGTTGGCTCAATATGAAAATTCCGGTTGTAATACGTGGCATGTCCATGTTTGGATTCCCGGATAACATTGGCCAGTGATCCGAGAAAGCCCAGAGATCCCTGCTCAAACAGCACTATGCCTTCTTCAGGAGTGATTCGCTCACCATTACGCACCTTTTCTGCAATCGCTTTAAGTGAGTCGGACAAACCTTCCAGAAAAAAAACAGCAGGGGTATGGGCATGGCTCATATGCAATAAACTTTCAGAAATGCAAATGTACAACGAATTTAGGTCGGCAACCTGAATCGTTCATGATTGGCCTCCGTTCATTGCCTGATCTTCCACAAAAGAAACGATTCAACGCAAAGCGCCCGCGATGCAGGCACACATCAGACAGGCGATCGTGCCACCCAGCAGGGCTTTCAGTCCAAGCTCCGTAAGGTTTTTTCGCTGATTCGGTGCCAGCTGGCTGATGCCTCCGATCTGAATACCTATGGAGGCAAAATTGGCGAAGCCACAGAGGGCATAGGTGGTTATCAAAATAGATTTTGGATCACTGATCATTCCTTTGGCTTTCATTGTGCCAAAACTGATATAGGCCTGAAATTCATTGATCACTGTTTTTTCACCCAGAAGCTGTCCAACCTGCACCATTTCTGCCGGATTGACGCCAATGATCCAGGCAATGGGTGCAAATACATACCCCAGGATCATCTGAAACGACAATCCATCATACCGGCCCCCGGAGAATGATTGAACCACACTGTTCAGCCCGGTGTGGTATCCGATGGAGCCCAGAATCCAGTTCAGCAGATACATGATGGCGGTGAAAACGATCAGCATACCACCTACGTTTACGGCTAGTTTGATGCCATCGGTGGTTCCCATTGATAAGGCATCCAGTACGTTGTCGCCCAGTTTCTCCCGGCTGATCTTGATCTCCCGTTCTACCGGCTCCGTTTGAGGAAACAGAATTTTTGAGCAGATAATGGCGGCAGGAGCGCTCATGATCGACTGGCTCAGAAGGTGCAGGGCGAAATAATTCTGTTGTACCGGATCGGTACCGCCTAAAAAACCGACATACGCTGCGAGTACACTGCCGGCGGTATTGGCCATTCCTCCCACCATGATCAGCAGGATCTCGCTTCGGTTCATCCGGTCGAGAAACGGACGTATCATCAGAGGAGCTTCGGTCTGCCCGAGAAAGATATTGGCCGCTGTAGAAACACTTTCGGCACCTGAAATACGTAATTTACTGAGCAGCCACGCGAAAAAATAGACCACTTTCTGCAGAATACCAAGATAGTAGAGAAGCGCAGAAAGAGCGGCGAAGAAAACAATATTGGGCAGTACCTGGATGGCAAAAACATAGGCCCAGCTACCGGCGGGATCCGCCAGTTGACCGAATATGAATTCAGTTCCCTTATGAGAAATATTGATGATCTCTACAAACTTGTGGGCCAGCCATTCGATCAGGATTCGAAACAGATTATACTTGCCATTACCCAGGACGCCAATGGCAAAGCCGATCATGGCTACAATACCCAATCCCACTACTTTCCAGTTGATAGCCTTACGATTGTTGCTCAGCAGATAACACAAGCCGATCAGAAAGGTCATACCCAGTAGACCCCGACCAAGATTTTCCAGATTGAATGACATACGCTATAAAGATAATAATTTCCATGAACCAGCGGGAGGCAGGTTTACAATCTCCTTCTGATGGCTGTTATTGCCTCATTAATATCTGGAGATACACGGAAATAAAGGATTGAACTTCCATATCCTGCGATAAAAAGGATGGAGCGTACAGCGACATCGATGTACAGATTTCCCATAAATGGGATATTGTAGATCAGGAAGAATGCGATCATCCCATAAATCAGCACCTTAAGATTCTGCAGGGAAAAAGGCTGCATCCTGAACAGTTTCCACAAGAAAAAAAAGCGTAAAGCATTAAAGAGGATGACAGCAGTTAAGCCCCCCCAGGCAGGTCCCATTACGCCTATCCTGATTGTTAAGAAATAATTCAGTAGGATAGAAACGATCACAAAAAAAATATTGGTCAGCAGATCTATTTTCCAGTATTTGGAAAGTACAAGGATCTGGGCATTCAATCCGGTTCCCAGGTCAATCATTCTTGCCAGTCCCAGGACAAGCAGAAGCATGGGTACCGGCTGGTAGGTTGCGCCCAGAAATGTAACCAGGTTTTGTGCATTGATCAGGAGTAGCCCAAGGATACCCACTCCTGCAATCAACAGATTCAGGGCTGTTTTACGATACAGTCTGCCCAGTTTTTCTACATCTTTTTCCTTCCATGCAATAGATATCTGTGCAGTTGCCGCAGAGATCAGGCTGCGCTGTGGCACGTCCATTAGAGTGACCAGATAAGTGGAAATCACAAATACCGCGGTGTCTACCAGTCCACCCTTAGATTGGGAAGCGATGATGATGGTGTCATTGGTTCTGGCCAGTATATTAAGCATGGCACTAAAAAAGAAGGCGATGCCGAATGTCAGCATGCGCGGCCATAAACGATACGAAACGGAACTGAGTCCCCAGTGTAAGGGGAATTCTCTTTTATATCTGAAAAAACCGAAAAGAATAAGGGCCAGCAGGCCAAATAGGATCGCATAGAGATGGATAAATACACGGAAACTCTCAATTACCCCCAGGAAGAGCAGCACGATCAATCCAGTAGTCAGTAGCCGAGAAAGGAATTCTTTCAAAAAATTACTCAGGATGGTTCTTTGTAAACTCCAGGCATAGGCCTCCATTAGGCTGAAAAAAGCCATGGATATGGTGAAAGGATAAACCAGGTAAAAATAGTCAACAAACAAAGGGGAACGTCCTCCGAACTTACGCAAGAGAAATCGTTCCATTTGAGGCAGAATCAGCACCAATAATAAGCACCCAACACTCGTCAGGATGATGGTGAGCAGCGGAAGATCGTTACGATCCTTTGGTAGATAGGATTGATAAAATGGGAAGAATTTGTACGTCACATTCAGGCTTCCAAGGGTACAGGCGGTGGAAAGTAGAATAGCCACATCCAGCAACAGCCGGCTGAGGCCAAATTCCTCCGTAGAAAAGAATCGTTGGTTCGGGAAAAGCCAAAGGATATTTACCGCGCCAATGATAAACCCCGCATAAATGAAGAGGGAAGAATAAAAGCTTTGCTTCCTGATGGAACTCATAATGTGGGTTGAATGGCTAAAATAATTGATTATCTGTCAATCACACAAATTATCATATGCGTATCCAGGATGGTGGTAAGATATCCCTGGTTTCATTTCCGCCATACGCAAACCATGATTGGGGCGCAATGACTGTTTTTTCAGCGGAAGGATTCAGCCAGGCGGCCCACCAGCTGAAACTGCTGTTGGCAATGATATGATGTTGGCAATGTTGCATCAGGTAGAAATCCTCAATCGCATTTCGGGTAATGATGTTTGTAATGAACCGATGTGGCATTTCTGTCTGGATATTTTGCAATACCCAATCCATGTCGTCTGAAAAGAAAAGCACCTGTGCATCAGGATGCAGCTGCTGCATTCTTTTGAGTGCCTGGTTGTAATAGGAGGGAGAAAGGATCCCGTGATATGCCAATGCCTCCGGATTTTTATAATCACCCCGGCGGATATGAACAGAAATTGTTTTTTCAGTCCTGAACGTATCTGCCATTTCCCGAAGATGTTCTGTAGATGCAGGTTTGAGTTGGTATTGCCTGCGAATCAGTTCCTCTATGGGTTGGAAAAACTTCCAACTCTGCCAATACCCCTTCAGATATTTTCCATCTTTAGCCTTTTCAAAAAAAGGGTCGTAACCAAATCCCGGTTGTTTGTAGACAGGTCGGCGATAGGGTGGGACTAATCGATAAAATACTCGTTTTAATAAATGCTGCTGAACAAACGGGGCACATTCTTCTTCACTTGCCTCTGTTATCCTTGTATTGAATTGATCTAATTCTACTGTACGCAGGCCATGGTTTTTATAAAAGGAAAGATCAAGTTTAAGTTCCGAACCCAGCCTTTCAGCCAGAGCTAAACCTGCAGCATACTGAAACAGCTGATTTCCCAATCCTCCAGTTATGCGTGCAATGATCATAATTTTCTTGCAGTAAGATGTATGCCGTATGCCAGTAACTCGGCAGAACCCTTATCGGCCTTTGAAAGTTTTCGCAGGATGAACAGAACTCCATGAATAATAACCTTTTCCAGGATATTCACTTTTTTAGAGCTGTACCGGGCTGCTACATGTTTAATGCGCCATAATTCCTGTGCGATATATTCGAAATAATTTCCGTTTGTAGTAAGTTCAGTGATCTCAAATCCTAATTTCGGCAGGTGGTGTTCGAAAAAAAATCGATTAAAGCCGGAGCAGAAATGATAAGGTGCGAAATGGGTCAGGCTGGCAAAAGGTGCAGTTATAATCAGTGTGCCACCAGGTTTTACGATTCTGGCCAGTTCTCGGATAGCAGAAACAGGATCCGGTACATGTTCAAGTACTTCCGTACACATCACTGCATCAAAAGAATGATCATCTACAGGTATAGAGGTGATATCGGAAACAATATCCAGCTGGGAATTATCCCAGGTGCCTGTTTGTAATCCGGTTTGGCCATCTCCGGTGTATTGTGCAAAATCCTGTGAAACGTACTCCAGATGAGCACAATGTTTACGATAGGGACATTCACCTGCACCGGCATCCAGCAGACGCTTGCCGGCAGGTATATTTTTTAAGGCCTGCTCGATCCATTGATGTCGAAATGATTCATTCGTGGTACCCGTCTTAATCATGGCATTCTGGGGTTATCTGGATACAATCGTTCTCCACTTTTACCATATAGTTCGGCCTTGCTGCAGCCACTATATTTTTTACCTCCTCAATCGTTGGATAATCATGCTGGCCGTTGAATAAACGGGCATCATCAATGTAAATCACATGATCAGCTGCTGACCGGAAGATCGCGTCGAGCTCTTCTAAAACCGGACATTCTTTATCGCCCTTGGCTGTGATGCCACCGGAATAATGACCATCCAGCCAAAATAATGCCGGAGCTTTCAGTTTAGTAACCAGTTTGGCCATTTCTTTTCCACTATCCCCCTGCAAAAGATGAATGTTGGGCATTGATCGAAATCTTTTCTTTGCCCGGTTGTGAAAGATAGGACTCAATTCAATGGAGTATAACGCATCGAAATCAGGGTACAGCATATACATCGTATCACCCAGATACGTGCCTGTTTCAACCAGGGTTTTGATATGGTATTTTTGAGCAGCTTTTCTTATGGCAGAATGTTTGGTCACGTAAGAAACGGGTACCGGGCAATTTTCTGCTACCCATGCATGATGCATTTTTTGAAAATATCCTTCATACCCTTTTCTTTCAAGAGATTCGGGTAGAATCGACAAGAGCAATCGCCAATGTTTTTTCATGATTATCGCATGGGTTTACTGAACCAAAAACAACCACAGCCATATTGCTGCTTCATTACCAGTGATGGATCCGCATGAGAAATGATTCCTCCTTCATCCGGAATGAGTGTAAATTCCTGCAGCACTAATGGAGAAAAATATTCTATGATCTGCGAATAGCCGTAAACCCGGTGGGCATTGAAGGCAATTTTGGGTTTACCTATCGGTGTTACGAAAAGCAGGTTTCCGCCGGGAGCCAATACCCGTATGAGTTCAGCAATGGCTTTAAGGTCACCCTGCGGATCCAGCTTATCTCCATATCTTCCTAAACCCACGTGTTCAATGGTGTGCATGCACGACAATGAAGAAATGGAGTTCGTTTCAAACGGGAGATTAAGCAGATCGGAAAACCCGGATTCCATACCCGGCAATTGTAAATCAGCTGGTCTGTAATCGTAATATCGAACGGGTACAAATGCAGAAACAATAGTACTGAAGCTGAGAATAGAGGATATGTCTACATGATATTCAGGTTTGGTAGAAGCCAATACCCGTGCCGCCCATGCAGGATGATACACGTAATGCTGATCAAAAGGGGTAGTCTTCGAATTGTCATCCAGACAAGGATACAAATCGGTCCAATTCATATTGAACCGGCGATCATCCAGTTGTTTAAATCGACGGAATGTAAATAACAATTGTACCAATCGCACCATTCGCCTGGGGAAACGAATAACGATGTCCTTAATCAGTTGAATGGATTGGTCAACAAGATACATGCACGTGCCGGCTTACAGGTGAGCTTCGATCTTCTTGACAAAATTCGCTTTAGGCTGTGCCCCAACCAGTTTGTCTACTACCTGGCCATTTTTAACAAATAAAATTGCAGGAATGCTGGTGATGCCATAGTTCATGGAAAGTTGCGGATTGTGATCCACATTCACTTTGCCCACATTTACTTTACCCTCGTAATCTTTGGATAACTCCTCGATTACGGGTCCTATGGCACGACAGGGACCACACCATTCTGCCCAGAAATCAATTACCGTGAGCTTATCTGAACTGAGTACTTCCGTCTGAAAGTTGGAATCTGTGAATTCTTTAGCCATAGTATGTAGTCTTTATGAATTTTAAGATGCAAATATACGTCCATTTTTATGTAAAAGCCGTATCGTCATCCGGTCGCGGATTTTGAAATGACATTTACGTCGATGTAAGGATTTTCCAGTAGGAAAGCAGACAATTCGTCATTCATTTCAAAGCCTTTGTTCGCCGTTATCAACTTTACCATCCAGTTGTTTTTCGGTTCATAAATTTTCACCATCAGCCGGGCTTCTCCGGGATGTTTTTTCAGATTTGTTTCCAGAAATGAAACCAAATCATCTTTCAGTAAATTGGCCATGACGCCTAATTCCAGCCCTCTGGTCTGGGCTTTCTTAATGCTTTCCAACAGGCAGATGTCCATTACCTTAAAATTCCATTCTCCCCGTTTTTCCCAGAATTCGAATTTTCCGCTCAGCCAAATACAGGTACCTGCCTCAAAATAGTTCAGATATTTCACGTACATATCACCAAACAGGGTAAGTTCCGTATTTCCTGAAAAATCCTCCAGCATCAGAATGCCATATTTCTTGCCTTTCTGTGAGATGCGGTGCTGTGCTCCGGTAACCAGACAGGCCAGTTTGATGATTTGTCCGGGCTGAGCCTGCAGGCTAACCGACTGCTTGAATTCATTGAACTCAGAAACGTGCATAATGCCGTAGTAGGTGTTCTCAAACCGGTAGTGATCCAGCGGGTGACCACTGATGAACATGCCGGCCACTTCTTTTTCATGTTCCAGGGTTTCTGTGAGGCTCCAGGGTGGACAATCAGGAATTCTGGGAGGCGGAATTTCCATTACGGGCATATCGCCAAAAAGGGTATTGGAGGTGGATTGCGACTGGTTCTGCCAGATATTCCCAAACCGGATAACCTTTTCCAGTCCGTTCGAAGTATCATTTTCGGGCGTATAAAAATACTGTGCACGGTGCATTTCCGTAAAGCAATCCAAAGTGCCGGAATAGGCCAGACATTCCAGTGATTTTTTGTTCACGGATCGCTGGTTAACCCGTTTCACCAGATCAAAAATGGTTTTGAACGATCCGCGTTTGGAGCGCTCTTCTATTATGTTTTCCACCGCAGCTTCTCCAACACCTTTGAGTCCGCCCAAACCAATCCGGATCTCTCCTTTATGGTTCACTGAAAACCCTTTTCCGGATTCGTTGATATCAGGCCCCAAAACCTTTAATCCCATACGCTTGCACTCCTCCATAAAGAAGGTGATCTTTTCAATACCACCGGCATGGTTCAGTACAGATGCCATGTATTCTGCCGGGTAATGTGACTTCAGATAGGCCGTCTGGTAGGCCACAAAAGCGTAACAGGTAGAATGGGATTTGTTGAAAGCATATTGAGCAAATGCCTCCCAGTCGGTCCATATCTTCTCCAGTTTTTCTTTTGGATG